>JAIOSM010000348.1 GCA_021107575.1 Desulfobacteraceae bacterium
AAAAATCTGCTACCCAATACCAAGAGAACATACACTCAACACCAATGACAAGGTTATCAAGATATGGCTTGATTGCCCTCATGAGCGTATCAGGTAGAGTTTTAAGGTTTTTGTGGAATTTTACATTGCCTTTAGAATCCAGAATACAAATATACATGGATCTTGCATGAAGGTCTATTCCACAATAATAATTATGCTGTTTTTTATAAAATTGCATTGAGTCTTCTCCTTTGTTTAGAGATTATTTGCCTTCAGCAGCATAATCGTTTGCTGCGTCGAAGGGAAGGCTCAATTAGTATCACATGCATTAGAGCTAACGGTATACTGTCACAGCTCAATGTATCCGTTATATTTTATTTAGTGCCACAAAATCAGATCTTAAAATCAACGAGACGGATCTCTTTGAAAAAAATGGGATATATGCAATAGTTCATCCAACATAAACAAAGCGATTGGATTTAACGTTGATCACATTTCTAAAAGATCTTATTATAGAGGCTGGAGAAATCTGTAAAAAAGAGCAGCCCCTGTTAAAGCCTTTGGATATTGAATATAAAAACAAAAAAGACATAGTCACCACAACTGATAAAAAAATAGAAAACTTTATTGTTGAACAAATCCAAAAAAAATATCCATCCCATGATATCTTTGGTGAAGAGACTGGTAAAACATATTATAATTCAGACTATACATGGATCATTGACCCCATAGACGGCACCACCTCTTTTTTGCATCAACAACCCTTTTATTCCATCAGTATTGCCTTACAACACAAGGAACAGATCATTCTTGCCGCTGTTTATGCACCTGCATTTAATGAACTGTTTTATGCCCAGGCAGAGTCTGGTGCTTTTTTAAACACCATGCCCATACATGTGTCCTGCACAGACGAATTGATCCATTCGGTCATGGCAACCGGTTTTGCCTGCTTAAGGGCAGATTTAGACCAGAACAATCTACCCATGTTTTGTAAAATCGTTCCGAAATTAAGAGATATCCGAAGATATGGATCAGCCGCCCTTGACTTGTGCTATGTGGCTTGTGGTAGACTTGACGGGTTCTGGGAATATCACTTAAACCTGTATGATATTGCAGCCGGCGCTTTTATTGTAAAACAGGCCATGGGCTCAGTCACTGATTTTACAGGAACATCTGATTTCCCAAACCAGGGCATTGTGGCAACAAACTCTCACCTGCACACACAATTACTTGATAACTTTAAAACAGAATAAAAAGAGAAAACCATGACCATTCAAAGGTATCCAGACCATAATCTTCCCCCAAAAAACTGTAACCGAAGTTAAGCAATTTTTTTAAAGAATATCAAACAAAGCAAATGTACCAGGCAAGACAGCGATTTGGACCATTAAAAAAATTATTTTCCAATCAAACTCAAGTATAATTATCCATGTGGATAGTATTCAGCGGCTGGGATTGTTAAAGATATCAATGCAAACGTTAACAGATTCTTGATATGAACCGGGTTGAACTCAACATGACCCAACCCGGTATTTTTTTGAACTAACCATGCAGGTGATCAATCCATCGAATTGCCTCTGAGTCACTTATTTTTCCAAGATACCTTTGCGTGGTTGATAAATTTGAATGGCGTAATAGCACCTTGCTTACAATTTCAAGCGGTGTGCCAGATCGAGATGCGTATGTTGCAGCGTGTCGTCGAAGATCATGAGGTCTGACTTTAATGCCTACTAAATCTCCAGCCTTTTTAACAACTAATCTTGCCCCGGCATAAGTTATTGGAAAAATTTTAGCGCCAGTTTCAATCCCATTATCCCGAATATATTTTTTCATGCGATCAATCACTTTTTGTGGTAAAAAAACCGTTTCAAAATCACTACCACTTTTAGGAAATTGAACAATAACCTTACGCTCTTCAATATCCATTGGAGTTAGATTTAAAACTTCGCCTATCCTCATACAACCACGAGCCATGAGTTCAAGCATAATCCGATTCCTCAGGTTTTGTGTTCTGAAAATAATTTCATCTACAATATCCTTTTCAAGAATTTTAAACTGGATATTTTTCCCCGCTCTGAAAAGTCTTTTTAGTGCTTGGTTGTCACATGGATTCTTGAAATTTGGATCGGTTGAATTTTTAATGTAATTGAAAAAAGCTGATAGGAGTGTAAATCTTAATTTTTTGGTATTCTGTTTTGTGTTTCCTGAAACCTTGGTCATAAACTCCAAAATATCATCAGAAGTTATCGATGACAGATTAATGTCTCCAAAATGTTTTTGAAACCTGCTGAGAATGAATTCATAATTCCGGATCGTATTTTTTTTTAACATTTAGCTTTTGATAATTAAAAAAATGGGCAATACCTTTTGAAATTTTCATAATGTCTCTCCTTTTAATGGTTTAATGCATTACTATGGCTAAAAATATGCCATGAAATCTTGTTAAAGATATCAAAAATATACTGAAGCAGCAATTTGGGAAAAAAATATTCCGGTGAATGCAAGGATACTTGACTGTTAGGCTGGCCTAAAACGACTACTGGCAAAAGTAATTATGGGGCAGAAAATCAATTTTCCTGCCCCATAATCATAGTCAACTCTTTGAATTCCAAAATACTGGGTGAGGATCAGAGTGAAATATCTTTACACTCAAGAGTAATATTGGTACGTAATTCATAATCAAGTTTCTTTAGTTCCTTTTAATTTAGTATCAATGGAGGAAATCTTGCAATGTTGTGTAAAATTAATAAATTAGAAAACATAAAACAGTGGCATCATAAAGGTAATGTTTCAGTCGGTTTCGAAAAACTGAATTTGATTTATGGAAGGAATGGTTCTGGTAAGTCTACCTTATGTGACGTTTTTGAGCATATCACTTCAGGTGATGAAGCAGCTATTAAAGCTCTCACATCGTTAGAGAATAACGACCCTCCAAATCTCAACTTGCTATTTAAAATAGATTCAGAGCATAATCAAATTGACTTAAAGAATTTAGCTAATCTCCCTGTCAAATTTTATATTTTTAATCAGTCCTTCATTAATAGAAATTTGTACTCATCAAAAGGAGTTGAAAGCTCCCAGCTTGTAAATTACTATAATTTTTGTCTTGGATCGGTGGCTGTAAAACACCAGCAACAAATTCTTGAATTAAAGGCTTCAAATGACAAGTTAACAACTCAACTATCTCTCATTTCCTCTAAAATCAGAGCGAAGTTTAACAATCAAACAATTGCTCAGATTAAAAAAATAAAAAAAATTGATGGTGCAGATCAAAAATTGGAGAAACTAAATGATTTTTTCATAGACATTAAAAATAAAGAGCACTTCAAAAAAAGAAAGAAATTATCAGAGGTGTCGCTTCATCGTCCCAATCTCGATTCTGGTTGTTTCACTATCGCTATTGAACAGTTATCAAAAGAAGCACAAGAGAAAGTAGAAAAACATATCGAAACAAATTTAAAAGAGCGTGATACTCTTTGGTTAGAAGATGGATTAAATTTAGTTGTCGATGAAATGAAATGTCCATTTTGTGCTCAACCATTATCCAACTCACCAATATTTCATTTATATCAGGAATTCATTAATGAATCGTATTTGATGGCCAGTCAAAATTTTGAACTGAAAAGTGGTGAATTCGAATTGAAAGTCAGTTCATTATTAGTAGATATAGAAAATATAGAAGGCATTGTTAAAACTAATTGCGAAATAATACGAGAATGGTCGGATCGTCTTGAAGAAATGGAATTAAGGTTTGATTTCAAAGAATTAAACAAATTAGCTATAAAAATTGAACTTGAGTGTAGTCGGCTAATTAAATTCAAAGAAAAAGACCTATTGTCTAAAGTTGATCTAACTCAATTCAATTCATTTATTGACAATCTTTTTAAGTTAGCAAATTTTTCTGATTATAACTTAAAAGTCAAAAAATTTAATAAATTAATCGAAGAATTTTTAACAGGACTCGGTACAGTTACGAGCAAATCAATTCAAGCTCAAATTGATTTAATTAAAGAATCTCAAGAGCGATACAAACCTGATGTTGAGTCTGATATAAATACCTACAATATTTTAGATAGTATTAAAAAAGAGAACACAGATGAGATCAATGAATTAAGAAGTAAAATATCGAAAGAACAGGAACAAAGCATAGGTCAACACAAAAAAACAATCAATGAGTTGCTAAAAAATTTCAACTCAACAATTCGAATTAGAGAACTGATAAAAGATAACAAAGGCCATAAAGGTGCCACAAGAATCACCTATGTAATAACTTTCATCGATCATGAATTGTCAGTGTTAAATGATAATCAAAAGATTTTTGAACACGTTTTAAGCACAGGGGATAAATCGGCTTTAGCTCTTGCATTCTTTTTATCAAAATTTAGAAAAAAGAATCCTGGCAATTCAATAGTTGTGCTTGATGATCCTGTATCATCTCTTGATATTCATCGAAAAGATTCTACGATTATTGAGATAAAAAAATTAATAGATTCTGAATATCAAACATTCGTGTTAAGTCACGATCCATTCTTTTTGTCTGAAGTATTGAACCATGCAATTCTTTCAAAAACCACTAAGTGCTTCGAGATCAAAGTATTATACAACGACCTAAACCCATTTGATGACCATAGTACTCAGTACATTTCGAGTAACTTAGTCCATAGAAATAATTTTGAATCGTATGTACTCCATTCTTATCATAAGGAGTATAATAAGTTAAAAGAATATGTTGAATCAGCGACAGAAGAGAAAAAGGCTGAGATAGCAAGATCAATAAGGCCTATACTTGAGGCATATTTAAGATTCTTATTCCCAAATTGTTTTAAAAAAGATACCTGGCTTGGTGGTATGATCGCTAATATCCGTGATGAAAAGAATAAAAACAGCGTATTTTATGATGAATTCGACAAATTACGCTCAATCGAAAAAATTAATGAGTTCTCCAAAACATTTCATCACGCAGATGGATTTGATACTAAAATACAAACCTTAGATTTTCAGACTGTTAAAAATTATGCGAAAGAAACGTTGTGTTTTATAACAGGATTTTGAATAGTTTTTTTCTTTTGACACTGACTAAATTTTTTTTGGGGGAAGAGCATGGCAAATTAAGATTGGATTTAGGCCTGTTGCAGCATAAAGGCAATCTATTATCACTCAACAATAATTATCCAAAGGCGGATTATCCCGGGCTTGGAATAGTTTAGGTTACCGAGACAATACTTTATCAGAATTTTCATGTGGGCTGCTTTCTCTTGATGCAAGATAATATGAGAAGGCCGGTTCCGCCGACGGGTTGTGATACAATCACACTCAACAAATAACGCAGTCACCGGTAAAGGGCTGCAAAAAAGGAGGAACCAACCATGAATAACATTATCACAATTGGAATGGATTTGGGAGATAAGTTTCATATGGCAGTTGTATTTGACAGTGACGGTAAGGAATTGAAAATTGGTAAGGTAACCAATACCAAGATCGGTATAGGCAAATTTTTCAAACCATACAAATCAGCTCAAGTGGCCATAGAAGCAGGTACTCATTCTCCATGGATCAGCCGGTTGCTTAATGAAATGGGGTTAATAGTTTATGTGGGAAATCCACGTAAGTTAAGGTTTATCTGGGATAGCATTGATAAGTCAGATGCAAAAGATGCACGTATGCTTGGTATGGTTTGCAGGTTAGAGCCAAGACTTTTGCATCCAATAAACCACCGCAGCAGCCAAGCACAAGCAGACCTGACAACAATCAAATCTCGTGACATGCTCATTAAGAGCCGCACACAACTGATCAACCATGTAAGAGGTATAGTTAAAGCCAATGGAGATCGTTTGCCCAAGTGTAGTACTA
>JAIOSM010000394.1 GCA_021107575.1 Desulfobacteraceae bacterium
ACAAGGTAAAGTGGCAGGCTTGGAATGTCTTCAAAATCAGCTTGGAGAGCCGGATGCCAGTGGAAGGCAACGACCTGAGCCCATAGAAGGATCTGAATTTATCATTTCCTGTGATGCCATTATTACAGCAATTGGACAAAAAATTAGCCCTTTGGACGATCTTGTTAACAATGGTCTGAAATGTACTTCCTCAAACAACATCATTACTGATCCTGACACCATGCAAACCAGTATCCCCCATGTGTTTGCCTGTGGCGATGCTGTGACTGGTGCAGCAACTGTTGTTGAAGCTATTGGCGGAGGGCACAAAGCAGCTGAGGGAATGCACCATTTTCTTTGTGGTTATGACATGGCAGAATTGCAAAACAGTGATGAAGCCTTGCAAAGCGATAGGAGCCCAATTTACAGATCTATTCCTGATGATAATTCAGACAGCCTCGTTGCCAGGCAATCATTAACCCATATGGATGCCCAAAAACGTTCTGCCTGTTTCGAGGAAGAGACAAATGGGTTTACAGTTGAGTCGGCTCTTAAAGAATCCGAGCGTTGCCTCAATTGTGGAGAGTGCTGTGAATGCATGGAATGTGTCTCGGTTTGTGAAGCCAATGCCATAGATCATACCATGAAGGAAGAAATTGAAGAAATAAAAGTTGGCAGCATTATCCTTGCCACGGGATACGATGTGATTGACCCGGAGCCAATTAAACAATTTGGTTATGGCACCTACCCCAATGTATACACCAGCCTTGAATTTGAGCGTATCAGCAATGCAACAGGACCCACTGGAGGAGAAATTTTGATTCGGGACAAATCCCTTGCATTTACCAAAAAACCCAAAAGTGTAGCCCTGCTTCATTGTATTGGCAGCCGGGATGTCAACTACCATGAATACTGTTCCAGAGTCTGTTGCATGTATGCTTTAAAGTATTCTCACCTGATCAAAGAAAAAGCCGGGCATGACACTGAAGTATATGATTTTTATATAGACATGCGCTGTTTTGGAGAAGGATATGAAGAGTTCTACCGTAGATGTCAGGAAGAAGGCACTAATTTTATTCGGGGTAAAGCTTCAGAAATTACCCATATAGCACAAACTTCTGAAGAGCAAGGCAAACTCATTGTCCTTGCTGAAGACACCCTTTTAGGCATGCCTGTTCGTATTCCTGTTGACATGGTGGTTTTGTGTGTGGCAATGCAGGCAAGAGAAGATGCCCTCGATGTAGGGCGGATATTTGGGGTTAATCTGGGTGCAGATGGTTTTTTCTTAGAAGAACATCCTAAACTTGGACCTTTGAACACGGCAACTGATGGTGTGTTTATTGCCGGAGCCTGCCAGTCTCCAAAGGATATACCCGACACTGTTGCCCAGGCTTCTGGTGCTGCAGCCAAAGCTTTATCTCTTGCTACCCGCGGTCAGGTTCAGGTGCCATCCACCATTTCCTGGATTGACCCTGATATTTGTGCCGGATGCCAGGTATGTATCGGTTTGTGCCCCTATACTGCCATTGAATTTGATCATAGAAGACAGATTTCTGTTATCAATGAAGCTATTTGTAAAGGGTGTGGAAGCTGTTCCGGTTTCTGCCCCAGTGGTGCAGCCCAGATCAGGCATTTTCAGAAAAAACAAATTTTTGCAGAATTTGAGGGCATCATGGATGCCTTAAATGATGTTGGAGTATAATTGATAATGATTATTAAATATCAAACACATAACGTAAAAAAGAGGAAAACCCATGGCAGAACATGAACCATTAATTATTGCATTTGTGTGCAATTGGTGCACCTATACGGCAGCAGACCTGGCCGGAACATCAAGACTGAGCTACCCTAAAAACATCCGAATGATACGGGTGATGTGCACAGGAATGGTTGACCCCCAATATGTTATCAAAGCATTTTTAGAAGGTGCGGACATGGTGATTGTCAGCGGATGCCATCCGGGAGACTGCCACTATATCAATGGAAATTACAAGGCACGGCGACGGATAAAACTGCTCAAGGAGATTCTACCCAAGTTCGGAATTGAAAAAGAACGGTTAAAATTGACCTGGATCGGTGCAAGTGATGGCATTGAATTTGCCAAGACCATGCAGGAACTCGTGGTCCAGGCAAAGAACATCGACCCGAACCCGGCAGGAACTGAAGCTTAGCATACAACCCATGACTGGAATGGAGATAACTAATGGCAAAAACAACCTTTCTTAATGTTGATAACAACAATGTCCTTGCATCCATACAAGATTTATTAAAATCTGTTTTGGAGCAGGATGATATTGAAGCAATACTTGCTCCCCAGAATATAAAGATCGGGAATAATGACAAAGGGATTAATATCATGCCGGTATTAATTTATGACCCAACCCTTATAGAGGATATTGATCCCCTGGCACCAACATTTGTTATGAATGCTGCCAAACTTGTATCAAAGTTGACACATAAACCAATGGGGAAAAAGATTGCCGTAGTCCTGAGAGCCTGTGAAATAAGGGCCTTAATTGAACTTGTCAAGCTAAAGCAGGCAAACATGGAAGATATTATTATTATAGGTATAGATTGTTTAGGAGCATATACCAATAAAGATTTTGCAAAGCTTGCAGTATCGGATGCAAAAGAGTTGACTCAACAATTTTGCGAGAATGTCCTTGCCGGTAAAGAGCCTCCTGTTGAGGGCGGTCCAGATTTGTCTTCCGCATGCA
Organism: Desulfobacteraceae bacterium; assembly: GCA_021107575.1. GTDB lineage: Bacteria > Desulfobacterota > Desulfobacteria > Desulfobacterales > Desulfobacteraceae > JAIOSM01. Next base: position 2,697 of record JAIOSM010000394.1, read on the forward strand.
GGGTATGTGAATATCCAATTCCTGAAAATGCAGATATCTTAATCGGATTATTTGGTCAGGATATTAAAAAGCAAATTATGCTTCAATCGTTGACTGAAAAAGGCACTGCCCTGTTTGAAAAACTGTCATATACGGAATCAGAAGAGTCATCAAAAAAACTGGCTGATAGAAAAAAAGTTATTTCAGAAGTTATTGCCAGAAAAAAAGACTTCAGGGACAAGGTGTTTGAAATAACCCATGAAGCCACCAATACACTTGAAAAACTATCAAATTATTTTGTCGGGTGCATTAATTGCTATAATTGCAGAGTTGCATGTCCGGTTTGTTATTGCAGGGAATGTGTTTTTAATACAGACGTATTTAACCACGATCCTTATCAATATATTCAATGGGCAAAAAGAAAAGGATCAGTGAAATTACCAGCTGATACAAATTTTTATCACATCACTCGTCTTGCCCATATCAGTCTTGCCTGTGTTGGATGTGGTCAGTGCTCCAATGCATGTCCTAATGATATTCCTGTTATGGAACTTTTTAAATATGTGGCAAATAGTACACAGGCAGCTTTTGAGTATGAGGCTGGAAAAGATATTGATCAGCCTCTACCATTATCAGTATTTAAAGAAGAAGAATATCTTGATGTAGTGGGTATTAATTAAAAGAGGGAGCTAAAGGGCAATAGACATGGATAAAAATAATAGCAATGCCTTAGTTGTGGGAGCAGGAGTCAGTGGTATCAGAGTTGCTCTTGATTTGGCGCAACAGGATTTTCACGTCACACTTATTGATAAGAGTCCTGCCATTGGTGGTATCTTAAGTCAACTGGACTATCAATTTCCCTCCAACCATTGCGGCATGTGTAAAATGCTGCCTCTTGTTAACCGTGATGCATCATCACAATTTTGTCTGCGCAAAGGATTATTCCATGAAAATATCAATTTATTGCTTTCATGTGAACTTTCAGAACTTAGCGGAGAAGCCGGGAACTTTACAGCACGGCTACGCCAGAAGCCAACATGGGTAGATCCTGACCTGTGTGTTGGATGTGGTCTATGTGAAAAAGTATGTCCCCAGGAAATATTGGACTGTTTTAATGAGGGACTCTCCTCCCGCAAGGCCATCTACCTTCCTGTGCCCCATTCCATTCCCAATGCCTATGTCATTGACCTTGCTGCCTGTAACCGTTGCGGTGCCTGTGAAGAAATATGTCCCACAGATGCTATCCAGTTATCTCAATCCAACAGAAAAGAATTTAATATTCTGGTGGTGGATGATGAGCTTAGTATCAGGGACTCACTAAAAGAATGGCTTGAGGAAGAAGATTTTTCAGTGGAAATGGCTGTTTCAGGGGCAGATGCTCTGGATAAACTTTCACAAAAACATTATCAGCTAATGCTCACTGATATTAAAATGCCTAAAATGAGTGGTGTAGAACTTCTTAAAGAAGCAAAAAAAAATCAGCCTGATCTCAGCGTGGTCATGATGACAGCCTATGCAACTGTAGAAACAGCAGTGGAGGCAATGAAAATCGGTGCACTTGACTATCTTATCAAACCCTTTGATCCTGACACTCTGGTGCCAATGGTTATCAGGATATTTCAGGATATTGAGGCTACAAAAGATAGAGAAATTACTATTGATACAATTATTCTCAGTACCGGTACTTCTTTTTATGACCCTGCTGATAAAAAAAATATTTTTGGGTATGGTATTTATCCCAATGTACTGACCAGCATTGAATTTGAACGAATGATCAGCCACACAGGGCCAAGTAATGGAGAGCTGGTCCGCATTGATGATAACATGCCTGTTAAAAAAATAGCATGGCTGCAATGTGTAGGATCAAGAGATATTCAGAAGAATGCGGATTTCTGTTCCACTGTCTGCTGTATGATCGCCATTAAAGAGGCAATTCTTACCAAAGAGATTTCAAATCATAAGGTAGAGACAACCATTTTTTATATGGATATGCGAACTTGTGGAAAATCATTTCAGCGTTATTACGACAGTGCCAGAGATAAACACGGTGTTCGATTTGAACGATGCAAAATTCATTCATTGTCCCTTGATGAAAAAACCAATGATCTCTATATCAAGTATATTTCCATGGGCGGTGAGTTAAAAGAAGAATTATTTGATATGGCAGTCCTGGCCACGGGACAACGCCCGGGCTATAAAACTGCCCAGCTTGCAAAAATCTGTGATCTGCCCACTAATCCCTGGGGGTTTATACAGACTTTGCCTTTTTCACTCACACTCACTGAAAAAGAAGGCATAATTGCCGGTGGCTCTGTTACAGGGCTCAAGGATATATCCCAATCTCTTATCCAGGCATCTGCTGCTGCACAAAATGCCGGGTTTATCATCCATTCAAAAGGTAATAAACAATTAGAAATAACCAATGGAAGTAAAGAACTGGAAAATAAAGAGGTTTACCGAGATGTTTCCCGCGAACCTGTGAATATTCTAATGGTTATATGTACCTGCAAAGAGCGGTTAAATCGATTTATTGATTCCAAGATATTAATTGAAAAATTAACTCAAGACCCTTGTATCAACAATGTCCATTTTATGGATAATATATGCACAGATCAAGGTAGATCGG
>JAIOSM010000346.1 GCA_021107575.1 Desulfobacteraceae bacterium
AATATCCCTGCCCATTATCAAATCTTATGGGTCTTAATGCATCTTTGTTCATTTTCTCAATTTCATCAGGAGTTTTTTATTCTATATTTTCTTTGTATATGTTTAAAGCAATTTGATGGGTTGCTTATACTCTGTCTTTAATTGTAACTTTGATTATATTTTCAACTTGTCTTTTTCTGAGTTGAATAAGTCTGACACGATTATTTACTTCCTGTTTAATTAGTGCTTTTTGGAATTGAATATATTCAAGCCGCAACCGTTCTGATTCAGCATTAAAATCCGAATATTCGCCCTGTATCCACAGCACACTCCACAGCACTATAGATGCTACAGCGATAAAAATCATGTTTTTTAAAAATTTAGCCTGAATACTATTATTAGACATAATCGTTAATGGCAGTGCCTGTTAAATTTTTTATCAGTATGTTATTTGTATTGTCTTTACTAAATATATCGTACTTACGAATTAAGATCAATGCTTTAATGATGTTTTAATTGGTTGTCCTCTTTGAGAGTTTATCCAGCCTATTTTACTTATAAGTCCACGAATTATCCTTACATCACGGCTTGTAAGTTCAGCTTTGCTGAATATTTTTCTATAGCTTTTTAAAAGATGATCCGGGTTCTGTGGATCAAGGTATTCAATTTTTATAAGAGTTTCGCGCATATGGCTATACATTTGTTCGAGCTCCTTTCCATTTGCAAGACCTTTATCCATTTTTGATCTTGAAGCTATTGAATTGTCATTGATTCTGTTTAAAGCATTGATTTCATAAAGCAATATTGTAATTGCATGGGAAAGGTTCATTGATGCAAAGGCGTCATCCGTGGGTATGGTTACAAATTTCTGGCAGGTTTTAAGTTCATCTGTAGTTAAGCCATTATCTTCTCTTCCAAAAACAAGGGCAATCTTTGTATTATCATCGTATTCTTGAATCCGTTTAGCAGTGTTTTTTGGTGTAATAAAATCACTTCGGTATTTGCCTGAACGTCTTGTAGTGCCAAAGGCAATATTACAATCTTCCAGGGCTGATTTTAGGGTTTTAAAAAGTTTTGCTGTTTCCAGCATATCTTTAGCAGCTAATGCCATCTTCCTTGCATCTTTAGATTTATATCCCCGGCAGGGGTTAACAAGTCTTAAATCGCTGAATCCAAAATTCTTCATTACCCGGCAGCAGGCACCTATATTTATAGGGCCCTGGGGCTCAACTAATATGATTGAAACATTTTTAAATTTCATAATTGTTTTTTTATTGCTAAGCTTCGGTATCAAGTGAAATAGTAACAGGCCCATTATTTACAAGGGATACATCCATGAGTGCCTGGAATTTCCCTGTTTCGGTTTTGACTCCCTTTGTTTTTGTTTGATTGACAAAATATTGATAAAGCCTGTTTGCCATTTCCGGTGGAGCAGCTTTTATAAAAGAAGGTCTTCGGCCCTTGCGGCAATCTCCCATCAAAGTAAACTGGGAAATTACAAGTAAATCACCTTTTACATTCAGGAGGGATTTGTTCATTTTCCCATTATCATCTTCAAATATTCTTAAATTAATTATTTTATCAGCAAGATAGCCTGCATCTTTTTCAGTGTCATTATGTCCTATCCCCAAAAGTACAACAAGGCCTGTTTTAATGTTGCCAACAATTGTTTGTTCAACTTTTACACTGGCTTTTGATACTCTTTGTATAACAGCTTTCATTTCTTCCTTCCTTGTTCTGAGTACACTCAATTTCAAGGGTATATGTAAACTTCAGGCTCAGGCCAGTCAGTATTGAAACCAGCCTTAGTGAGTATTTTTATCCCTGTTTTAATGTCAGTGCCAATATCCAGAGTCCCATGGGAATCATCTCCAGGCACAACTTTAACATCAAGTTCCTTTGCTTTTTGTAAGATTAATTTTGAAACATAGGGCTCTTCTGCCTTTTTTAAAGCTCTGGTATTAAAATCTAAAATAAGGTTATTTTTTTTACAAGCCTCAAGGTTTCTGACTATTTTTTCCCAGATTTTTTTTCTTTTAATTCTTTTTTTATATTCCGGATCAAAGATTCTAACCAGGTCAAAATGTCCAACAACTGCAGGTTTCAAATGAGTTATCAGCTCATATTGTTTATCAAAATATTTTTCATACATTAAATCTATACTGCCTGAAGCCTTAACAGATTTTTCATACATTTTTTTTGAAAAGTCAAAGCATATATTGTTAACATGATGAATAGAACCTACAATATAATCTGGCTTATAAATTTGGATAAGCTCTTTTGTATAATCAATATATCCTTGATAGGCCTCAGTTTCAAATGCGATAAATATTTTTATTTCCGAGGAGTATTGTTTTTTAAATTTGCTAATTTTTGCAATATAATCTTCAAATTGCTTTTTTAATTGATCTGCTGAAATATCGGCTGCTATTTCATCAGGGAATCTTAAACTGTCATCTAAAGGGGGGCAGTGCTCTGTGATTCCAACCCAGGTAAAGCCCTCTTTTATATATTTTTTTATTATATCTTCAAGTAAGTCTTCGGCATGAAGACAAAATTCTTTGCTGTGACCACCATGTACTGATACTCGTTTTATAGTTTTCATGGGTAAAAAAGCTAACATCAAACCATTTTTAAATCAAGATAGAATAAAATCAGGGTAGAATAGAATCTGGATTACAGCCTCTGGATAATATAAAGAAAGGTCGGCACAGGGCTTTTAATTTTTATTTCATTAAATTTAAAAATCTCTTCTCTGGAAGGTTTATTAATACGTAATGGAGAAAGATAAATGTCTCCTTTGTTTTTGAAAAGTCTGCATTCTTTTTCTAGCAGTTTAAAAAAAGATGAATAATGATTTTTTGGCAGAATGTCATCCATGATAAAGTTTGAGGATATTTCAATGTTGTCGTATTTTATGTTTATATTCCGTATTAATTTGTAAGCTTCTATTACCTTTCTGCTTGTAAGAGGTTTGCCCAGAAAGTCTAAAGTCTCCTGATCAACAGACTCCAGCCCTATATTTATGTAAATATGGTATGGCAATGTTGCGAATTTGTCAAAATCGTCTGTACTTTTGTTTAAAAGAGCATCAACGCTCCCAAACATGAAAAGGTTGCTTGATTCCATATACGAATGTTTAAAATCAAATTGGGAATAGGATTGTTCAGCTGCAAACATAATAAGATCAGAAGGAGCGTTAAGTGCATCATGTTCGCCTAAAAAGACTGAGTTGTAATTGACAATATCCTTGCCATATAGATTTTTTAGTTCTTTTATTTGATTCAGAATCTCATCTTTTTTTATGAGCGAAAAAGGCTCTTCAGTTTTGACACGGCAGAATTTGCAATTATAAAGGCACCCTTTGGAAATATTTACAGGAATAATATCGTAATCAACGTGGCGTGCATCAGGAGGCAGAACACTGACTCTTCGCCCTGATATTTTAATAAGCTGTTCTGATTTTTCAGATAATCGTTTGGGTGAGTTCTCAAGGACTTTGTCAATAAAGGTCTGGAATTTATCTGAGTGATTTAATAGCTTGTTCTCTTTAGTGATTTTATCTATTATGCTATGCCATTTTGTGATTATGTTATTTATATCAGGTTCTTTAAAAGGTTTACCTCCAATTAGAGAGTTGGTGGGATACTGAAGATTGGGAAGATAATATTCTCCGATTGATTCAAATACTCCTGTGTATCCCCCTGTGGAATAATAGATCCAATCGTTTCCAATGGTTCTTTTGAGCCACTCTGAAGGATTAATCCAGGTATAATTTTTACCTTTTGCCCTGATTATTTCATTATTGGCATTAAATTGGAATATATAATCTTTTGTCTCAATTTCTGAATAAATACCGTACTTTACAGGAAAGCTTATCTTTGTATATCTGTTATACCCTTTTTTATTAAGAGTAATTTTAAGTTTATCATTTTTAAACAATTGTGGCATAATTATCCTTATTTTTTTAAGTGGTAAACATACAATTATATTGGCTTGTTTTGCAATGTTTTAAAGTGATTTTGTTTAAATTCTTGTTTTTCAAGCCGGGTGAGTTATAATGATAAACTATGCTGAAGATATTAAAGTTTATATTGATCATATTTTGTCTTGCTTGTTTTTTTTCTTGTGCCACAAGAACTCGCCCGTATCTCCAGCCTTTTGAAAAAGAATATGCACAAGCAAGGTTTATTGAATATTCAATACAGGTTGGTGCTTTTCAAAGTTTTAGTAATGCAGATGCTTATAGCAGGGAGCTTGATCAATATGTCGATGCTTTTTGTTTTAAAGATAAAGATGGATTTTTCAAGGTAAGATTTGGTAATTATTCTTTAAAAGAGAATGCGCGGCAAAAAGCACAACAATTAAAGGATATGCATATTATTGACGAGTATTTTATAGTGCTGCCTGAGAAATATGAAAATGAATATTCTAAGGCATCTGAGATAAGAAAGCGTTTAGTTGATGAGGCTCATAGTTATATTGGAGTCCCATATAGTTGGGGGGGCGAAGACCCTGTAACAGGCTTTGATTGCAGTGGGCTTACTTTTTCTGTCTACCGGGAGTCAGGGATTATGCTGCCGAGGACATCAAGGGAACAGTATAAAACTGGAGTATTTGTGCTGAAAAAAGATTTAAAAAAAGGGGATCTTATTTTTTTTAAAATTAGGGGCAACACTGTTTCTCATGTAGGGATTTACGCTGGTCATTATAAATTTATTCATTCGCCAAGCAAAGGGAAAACTGTCCGTTACCAGTCTCTGAATTCTTCTTATTATCAAAAACGTTACGCTGGAGCAAGAACATATTTTAATTGATTAATAAAGGCTATCTAAAAGGTAAAACATCTAATGCTATTTAAAAGATTAAATTTTCAAAACAAGCTATTGGTCACTTTCATGTTTGTTTTTATCCCGCTTATTTTAATCGGTAGCACAATTGCATATGTTCAGATAAAGAAGATACTTCAAATCAGTATTGAAAAAGAATTACAGGATACAACCGACTCTTTGTTAAACCTGATAAAAACGTCTGCCACGGTTTCAATAAAAAACAGGCTCTATGCTATTGCTGAAAAAAATCTGGATATTGCTGAGTATTATTATAGCAAGTATAGATCCGGATTATTAAGCAGATCTGAGGCGATTAAAACTATTGAAGAGATATTTTTAAGCCAGGATATAGGTATCAGCGGTTATATTTATTGTCTTAACAGCAAAGGGATCGTCACAATCCATCCAAATGATAAAGTAAGAAATTCTGATGTTTCAGAATTTGATTTTGTTAAAAAACAGATGGAAATAAAAGATGGTTACCTAGAGTATGACTGGAAAAATCCAGGAGAAGCAAGTGAACGGCCTAAAGCATTATATATGGTTTACTTTAAACCGCTTGACTGGATAATTTCAGTCTCTTCCTATCGTGGAGAGTTTAATTATCTGGTAAATATTGATGATTTTAAAGAGAGTATACTTGCATATAAAACCGGGAAAACCGGATATGCCTATATCCTGGATGAAAAAGGGACAGCAGTGGTGCACCCGAAACTTCAGGGAATTAATTTGCTGAACCAATCAAAGTATCCCAATGATTTTTTAAAACAGATTATTAAAGAGAAAAATGGTAAAATCAATTATTTGTGGAAAAATCCCGGTGAGATAGAACCACGTGAAAAGATAGTAATTTTTAAACATTTGCCGGAATATAAATGGATTGTCGCTTCCTCAAGCTATGTAGAGGAAGTTTTTGGACCATTGGATATCTTTAGAAATCTTTTAGTCACCACACTTGTTGTGGTAGTTTTTTTATCAATTGGTATTACGTACTTGATCAGCAAATCTGTCACAAAACCGCTCACATTATTAATGTGCAAGCTTGAAGAAGGAGCAAAAGGAGATTTTTCCGTCCGTATGGATGAAAAAGGTCGTGACGAGTTCAGTCAATTGTCGCGACATTTTAATTCTTTTATGGGTCAGTTGGAAAAAAATCAAGAAAAAATTGAATCTGAGATTAAAAAAAATATAGAAGCACGGACTGCTCTTGAGAAAAACGACCTGAAGCTTCGCGGCCTTTTCAACCAATCTTTCCAGTATACAGGTATTTTGTCTTTGGCCGGAACTATTGAGGAGATAAATCAGAGCGGACTTGATTTTGCAGGTTGTACTAACAAAGATATAGTGAGCAAACCCTTTTGGGAAGCACCCTGGTTCAGTCATGATACCGATGCCCGGCAACATGTGAAAGAAGGTGTGGAAGATGCAATCCAGGGCACTCTTGTACGATTTGAGACCACAAGCATTTCAAAAGATGGTGAGATAAAAAATATAGATATCAGCTTGAAACCTGTCTTTGATACTTTGGGTGAAGTAGCTTTTGTGATTACTGAAAGCAGGGATATTACAGAATATAAACTGGCTGCTCTTGAAAGAAAGAATATGGCGGTTCAATTAGAAAAAGCACAGAAAATGGAGGCAATAGGAACACTGGCAGGGGGGATTGCCCATGATTTTAATAATATTTTGTCGGGAGTTTTTGGGTACGCGCAATTAGCAGAGTTGAATCTTAAAACTCCGGTAAAAGCAAAAGAGCATATCTCACAAATTGTCAAAGGCGCACAGAGAGCTGCAGAACTTGTACAGCAAATTTTAACATTCAGCCGTAAGTCGGAATATGAAAAACATCCACTTTTTTTGCACATTGTAGTAAAAGAGGCCCTTAAGTTATTGAGATCTTCAATCCCAAGTACCATTGAAATACGCGAGAGCTTTAGTTCCACAGCAAAAATTATAGCTGATCCAACTCAAATGCACCAGGTCGTTATGAATCTTTGTACCAACGCATATCATGCTATGGGAGAAACAGGCGGTTTTTTGACTGTGAAATTAAGAGAAGTTGGGATATCATCTGAGAAAGATTTTTTTGGGCAAATGATCAAAAAAGGAAAATACCTTGAACTTGAAATTTCTGATACTGGCCTTGGTATGGATGATGAAACTTTATTAAAGGCATTTGATCCCTATTTTACAACCAAAGAAGTTGGCAAGGGAACTGGTTTCGGGCTTTCTGTGGTTCATGCAATTATTGATGCACATGATGGTTTTATAAAAGCTGAAAGTTCAAAAGGGCAGGGCACAAGTTTTTATATCTGTCTGCCCGTGGTTGATCAGGAAGTAAATCCGGAAAAAAGCAAAATGGAAAAAAAGATTTTAAAAGGCGGGACAGAAAAAATCATGGTTGTTGATGATGAAGAAGATATCCGCCTGATTGTCCAGGAATTTTTAACAAAATTAGGTTATCTGGTGACAACTTTTGCAGATGGAGCCAAAGCTTTTGAAGCTTTTCAAAAAGATCCTGACCAATATGATTTGATTATTACTGATATGACTATGCCCCATATGTCAGGGGATGAACTCTCACAAAAAGTCCTAAAAATTCGGCAGAGTACTCCTATTATCATGTGTAGCGGATACAGTGAGAGGATTAGTGAAGCCAAAGCTCTTGAAATGGGGATTCTGAAATATGCACAAAAGCCTCTTCCCAATGAAAAACTTGCTGCATTAATCAGGGCAATACTGGATAAAAGTAATTAATCAAGATAATAAAGACTCAATATGCAAATACTTTTCTTAGAATCTTTTTTTGGCGGATCTCATATGGATTTTGCCCTTGGCTTAAAAGAACATTCAAAACATGAAATTGATATTTTATCCCTGCCTGCCAGGAACTGGAAATGGAGAATGCACGGGGCAGCACTTGAGTTTGCAAGGCAGATTGAGAATATTGATAAGTATGATTTAATATTTGCAACAGATATGATGAATCTTGCCGATTTTATAGCTCTTTTGCATATCAAGGCTTTGCCGGTAATTCTATATTTTCATGAAAACCAACTTACATATCCTTTGCCACCGGAGCAGAAATCAGATAAGAAAAAGAGGCAGAAAAAGGATTTGCAATTTGGATATACAAATATAACCTCAGCACTTTCTGCAACAAAAGTATTTTTTAATTCAAAGTTTCAATTTGATGAATTTATTTTAAAAATTGATGAGTTACTTAAAATCATTCCTGATTTTAAACCTGAATGGATAAAAGATGAAATTTTGATGAAGTCAAGTGTTCTTTACCCCGGGTGCAGGTTCCCACAGGCAAGTGTCGAATTTGGACAATCTGATATAAAAAGTTCACCGCTTATTATATGGAACCATAGATGGGAATGGGATAAAAATCCTGATGATTTTTTTTGGGTTTTAAGCGTATTAAAAGAGAAAAATATCCCCTTTAAGCTTGCTTTGCTAGGGGAAAAACCAGGGAAAATTTCTGGGAATTTCAAAAAAGCGAAGAAGGACTTTTCAGACGAGATAATGGCGTTTGGATATGTAGAATCAAAAAACGAGTATATTGCCTTGTTGAAAAAAGGTGCAATAGTTGTAAGTACTTCAATACAGGAAAATTTTGGTATTTCAATCGTTGAAGCGGTAAGGATGGGCTATATACCAGTTTTGCCAAATAGGTTGTCATATCCTGAAGTTATGCCAAAAAATTATCTAAATGAGATACTATATTCAGATAAAAAAGAACTTGCAGTAAAGCTTGAGAATATACTTTTAAATTACTCAGATTATTCTGATTTAAGAAAAGAATTATCATTATCCATGGAGAAATATTCATGGCAGGCCATGAGTAAACAATATGATATGGAATTTGAAAAACTTTCAGGGGTATACTGATGAATAAAGAGCCGAGAAATCCTTTTTTAACTGTTGATATTCTAATTGAAATTGATGGCAGGATAGTTTTGATTGAAAGAAAAAATCCGCCTCATGGCTGGGCTATCCCAGGAGGGTTTGTCGATTATGGAGAATCTTTGGAATCAGCTGCCAGAAGAGAGGCAAAAGAAGAGACAAGTCTTGATGTGACTTTGATTGAACAATTCCATTCATATTCTGACCCCATGCGCGACCCTCGGTTTCACACAGTTTCTGTTGTATTTATTGCAAAAGGCAGAGGAATTCTAAAAGCCGATGATGATGCAAAAAATGCAGGAACATTCACAAAAGAAGACCTTCCCTCTAATATTGTTTTTGATCACAGAAAAATTATTGATCATTATTTTGAATATCAGCAGGGAATAAATAAATCAGAAATTTTTAAAATTTAGAGCTGTATAAATGAAAACTTTTAAAAAATATAAATTTTAAAAGAGATTCCTCTGACCAATTTATTTTGATAAAAGTTTATTAACTATTGTTTTAAATTCTTCAGGTATAGTAGAAATATCATCAAAAGGACGCACACCTTCTCTGTCTGCATTGGCAATTTCATCATATTCAGGTATAAGGCCTAAAATTTTAAAATCTTTCATGGATTCTTGAATAAGGTCTTTATCCTGCTCTGATTTTATTCTGTTGCCTAAAACATAAATATCTTTTATCCCAATATCACTACCTAATTTTTTTATTTTTTCAGCGGCTACTCTGCTTCTTTTTCCAGGGTTCACAACAATTATAAGTCCATCCATGGAGCCTGAGGTACCTCTTCCAAGATGTTCAATCCCTGCTTCCATATCCATAATGACAACTTCATTGTGGTTAAGAATAAGATGGTTTACTAAAGCTTTTAACAGTG
>JAIOSM010000378.1 GCA_021107575.1 Desulfobacteraceae bacterium
AAAAAAAGGATCCTGCATGGATTGCCCAAAAAATTATTGAAAAAGAAGAATCTGGATTTTCAATGTGTGTTCTTGAAAGAATGGAAACAGACGAAGAAAAAATAACATGGTATGATGATCTTTCAAAAGTAGCAGAAAAAAAATTCTTACATCCAAATATTGTAATTCTGAAAAGAAAGCCTTTATCTCCAAATTCAGCGAATATTAAGCAGATTCATATAGGAATGGAAGATCATAATTTTTTTTATGAAAAAGGGCTAATAACAAAATCGGAAATTAGAAGTATTGTACTATCCAAGCTTAATTTTGTTACAGACAATCACATATTCTGGGATTTAGGTGCGGGTTCAGGCTCTGTCTCTATTGAGGCTTCGTCAACACTAACAAATGGAATGATTTATGCGGTAGAAAAAAATAAAAATCGAGTATCCTTGATTAATAAAAACATTTCAAAGTTCAATGTACCAAACATTAAAGTGATTAATGCACAGCTCCCAAAGGCTCTTGAAAAAATACCACTTCCAGATCGAATATTTATCGGAGGAGGGGGCAAAAATCTTGGAAAAATCACGGAACAAGCTATCAATAAGCTGGCGATAAACGGTATTATTGTTATAAACACAGTTTTAATCCAAAGTCTTGAATCTGTCTTTTCAATAATGGAAAATAAGGGGTTAAACCCCCATGCAATCTCAGTACAAATATCAAAGTCAAAAAGTATGCCCCATGGTAACAGATTTGAAGCATTAAACTCGGTCTGGATTATTTACGGAAAAAAGGAACTATCAAAAAATGAATAATAACTACAAACCTGTATTGTTTGTAGGCGCGGGTCCCGGCGACCCTGACCTGATAACTGTAAAAGGAATGAATGCACTGAAACAGGCAGATGTAATAATTTATGCAGGCTCGCTTGTGCCGAAAGGACTTCTCACATGGACAAAAAAACAAGCAGAGACTGTGAACAGCGCATCTATGCACTTAGGTGAAATTATTGAAAAAATCAGACTTTCATATTCTGCAGGGAAAAAAGTTGTTCGGCTTCATACTGGGGACCCGTCGCTTTATGGAGCAATTTTGGAACAATTTAAAGAACTTGAAAAGCGCTCCATTAAATTTGAAACAATTCCAGGAGTTACCGCTGCATTTGCGGCTGCTGCAAGCATGAACATGGAGTATACCCTGCCTGAGATTACCCAGACTTTGATTTTAACAAGGATTTCAGGTAAAACACCTGTCCCGGATTTAGAAGGATTAGACAAACTATGTTCCCACAAATGCTCAATTGCTATTTATTTAAGCATTGGGCATATTCAAAAGGTTGAAAAAATAATCTCTGCTTCTTATGGCAAGCAAAGCCTTTGTGCAATTGCATACAGAATTGGATTTAAAGAAGAAAAAATTGTATACTGCAAAGCAGAAGAGATTGCGGCTTTTGCAAAAAAAGAAAAAATTGAAAAGCAAGCTTTAATCATTGCAGGAAAAGCTGTTGAGGCATCTATGACAAACAAAGGTATTATCAAATCTAAACTCTATGACATAACTTTTTCCCATGAATACAGAGATAAAAAATAAAAAAAAGATTGCTGTCTGGGCAGTTACAAAATCAGGCTACCAGCATGGTTTAAACCTTGCCAGCAACATTGATGGTTCTGTGCTTTTTCTTTCTGAGAAGCTAATTAAGAAATTAAAAGGATTAAAAACCCTGAACAAAAGTTTTTGCAATAACCCAAGAGTCTTTTCAAAGCTTTCAGAATCACTCAAAGATGTCTTCAAAGAATTTGATGGGCATATTTTTATCTTTTCAACAGGAATTGCTGTAAGAATTATAGCTCCTCTTATAAAATCAAAAGTTGAAGACCCTGCAATTGTTGTAATGGATGATAGAGCCATACATGCTGTAAGCCTTTTATCAGGACACATTGGCGGTGCAAACGACCTTGCTAAAAAAGTTGGCCTTATCACAAAAGCCAAACCTGTTATTACAACAGCAACAGATATACACGGCCAAGTAGCAATTGATGTTATTGCAACAGAGAATAATGTTCACATTGTAAACCCAGATATGATAAAAAAAATAAACATGGCAATTTTAGAAGAAGAGAAAATTGCAATCCATGATCCTTTTAATATTTTTCTCCAGAAAATCCCAAATAGTATATTAACCGGCATGCCAACCGCTATACCAGCAACCGCACAGGACAATCTCTCAACCAGCAAGCTGGGTAGTAGACATACCAAGGAGGCAAACAGCGCAATTGAAACAAAAAATCCTGATATAATATGCACAGATATAAAAATACACGTTCCACGTGGAACTCTTGTATTAAATCCGCCATCCCTTGTTGTCGGCCTGGGCTGCAACAGAGGCACATCTATAAATGAAATTGAAAAGTTCTTTTTAAAAACATTAAAACAGAACAAATTGTCCCTTAAAAGCATTTGGGCCTTTGCATCAATAGATGCCAAACATGATGAACAAGGATTCTTAGAACTATCAAAAAAATATAAAATCCAATTTTTATTTATAAATAAAGAAAAAATAAACTTGGAGAAAAATATAAAGAACCCTTCAAAAACAGTTGAAAAACACATGGGAGTAAAAAGTGTATGCGAGGCAGCAGCGATAATAGCAGGGAAGAATGCAAAGCTCATAGTTCAAAAACAAATAAAGGGCAATATGACAATTGCCATAACAAGACAGAGCCAATGCTTTATATAATTGGAACTGGACCTGGTGACCCTGATTATATGGCACCCCGGGCAAAGGATGTATTAAAGAATGTTAAGACAGTTGCAGGATACTCAACCTATTTAGATTTGATCAAAGATATTATTAAAAATAAAAAAATTATATCCACAACAATGACAAAAGAAGTTCAGAGAGTTGAGATGGCAATTGACGAGGCTTTAAACAAAAACCCATGTGCGCTGATTTCAGGAGGAGACTCAGGAATTTACGCAATGGCAGGCCTTGTTTTTGAAATCTGCAAAAAGAAAAAAATTGAGCTTGTGCGGAGCAACCCCAAAAAATCAAAAAGGGCAGAAGCGTCAGGGACGATGGAAGATGCGGAAGAAGCAGAGCAGTCGGAAGAGCCAGGCAATTCAGACAGTTTAGACAATCCGGAAAACCAGATAATCCTTGAAATTGTACCGGGTATTCCGGCTCTTGCAGCAGGAGCAGCGCTTGTAGGCGCTCCTTTAACCCATGACTTTGCAACAATCAGCTTGAGCGATCTTTTAACTCCATGGGAAACAATAAAAAAACGGTTGGAACTTGCCGCTCAGGCAGACTTTGCGATTGTAATATATAATCCAAAAAGTAAAAAAAGAGACTGGCAGCTTACAAAGGCAAAAAATCTGATTCTTAGACACCGTGACAAAAGCACGCCTGTCGGCATAGTAACCGGCGCCATGAGGGAAAATCAAAAAATTATAATTACTAAGCTTGATAATATTGACAAGGAAGATATTGGAATGCAGTCAATTCTTTTTATCGGGTCAAGTACATCAGTTCAATATCTGGATTTTATGTTTACGCCCAGAGGATATGATCAAAAATATAACTTTTAAAGTACAAAAAAGGTGGTCATGAAAAAAGGCTATATTCAAATTTATACAGGTAATGGTAAAGGAAAAACAACAGCTGCTCTTGGACTTGCCATAAGGGCACTGGGAGCAGGGTTTAAAGTATTTATAGGGCAGTTCCTGAAAAACGGAGACTATTCTGAAATAAAAGCTCTGGGATTTTTTTCCCAAACACATAAAAATAAAATTACAGTCGAGCAATATGGCTGTGGAAAATTCATAAAGGGAAAACCTACCAAAGAGGAAAAAGCTGCGGGCAGAGCAGGGTATAATAAAATCCTTCAAATTTTAAAAAAAGGAGACCATGATCTTGTAATAGTTGAGGAAGGAAATGTTGCAATGATGTGCAACATTATATCTGAAACCGATTTGCTTGAATTAATGGATAGTAAACCAAATCATGTTGAGCTTGTGATTACAGGACGAGGCGCAACAGAAAGATTGTTTGAAAAAGCTGACCTTGTGACTGAAATGAAAGAAATCAAACACTACTTTAAACAAGGTGTGACTGCACGG
>JAIOSM010000518.1 GCA_021107575.1 Desulfobacteraceae bacterium
GATGCAATCTGGGGATTGATTTTATCCAGGATTTTCACCTGTTCCCCAACAAAATCATACCCTTTACCATCTTTTTGATGAAAATTCACAGGGTTAAACATGGCAAAACTACCAATAAGTGACCTCACCTTATTAGGATTTTTAATTGAAAAATCAAGGTGGTCAACAAGCACATGCATGCTTGTCAATGTATCAGAGCAGCTTGAAACAGCTTGAATAGCAAACCATTTATCTAACACTAGAGAATTGTTTTTCCATTTAGAATAAAAAGAATCCACAGCTTTTGTTCTATATTCAGATTCTGTATCTGTAAGTATGGAAAATAAAGCAATCTCATCAGTCATATTAGAAGCATTTATGAATTTGTCAAACAGCATAGAAAAAATATCTTCTTGTTCAAGAGCACCAATATATGAAAAAGCAACATTTTTTAAATTTCGTTTTGCCATGGATTTCGAAGAAATGTCTTTGGGATCAGTACCGGAACATTGATCAATGATCTTTTCAAATAAACCTTTAAACTCTATTGCAAGGTTTTTCATCAAATAATTTCTGGCTGTATGAATTGCATCGACATTTATGATAGTAAATTTTTCTGCTATTTCATTTTCACTTGGAAGAGATAATGCTTTAGCAATAAAAGCTTTGTTAGAAACAGAATCTTCTAAAAGTGTTTTAAATGCATTTAAAAGATAGGAAGAAATTTTGAACCTATTAATACCTGTAATATTATTTGTTATTTTAATTATTTCATTAAAATAAATTTCCTGGGATGCATCCCATTTATTAAATTGGTCAGAATCACAGGCCATAATAAATGCAAGTTCATCTTCTGAATAATCTGTTTCAATTTTGACTGGTGCTGAAAATTCTCTAAAAATCGATGGGATTGCATCCTCCGGTACATTTTTAAAAACAAAGGAATCGTCTCCTTGTCTTAAATTAAATAAGGATTTGTCCTCAGGGTGAATATTATTGCCTTTTCCATCTAACAATCCAAGCTTAATTGGTATATGGAAAGGTTTTTTAATTTTTTGATTTTTATCCGGTAAAGTTTTTTGTATAAAATTTAATGTTAGAGTTTTTAATTTTTTATCATAGGATCTTTTAACTTTTACAAGAGGTGTACCTGACTGGGTATACCATAACATAAACTGAGAAAAATCCTCTTTTGATATTTGTTCCATACAATCTATAAAATCTTTTATAGTAACTGCCATACCATCGAATTTATTAAAATAAAAATTCAGTGCTTTTTTAAAAAGATCTTTACCAAGGATTGTAAAAATCATTCTTATGAGCTCTGCACCTTTTTCATAGACAGTCATCGTATAAAAATTGTTCATTTCAATGTATGAGGAAGGCATTACCGGATGAGCCATAGGCCCAGAGTCTTCAGGAAATTGTAATGTTCTCAATGCTTTAACATTGTCTATTCTATTAACACTTCTCGAATTTAAATCAGATGAAAATTCCTGATCCCGAAATACAGTCAGACCTTCTTTAAGAGATAATTGAAACCAGTTTCTAAGTGTGATCCTGTTCCCTGACCAATTATGAAAGTATTCATGGGCAATTACCCTCTGAATATTAAAAAAGTCTATATCTGTTGCTGTTTTTGAATCAGCAAGCACATATTTTGAATTAAAAATGTTAAGCCCTTTATTCTCCATAGCACCTGCATTAAAATCATTGACAACAACAATTTGAAACAGATCCAGATCATATTCCCTGTCAAATCTTTCTTCATCCCATTTCATTGATTGTTTAAGAGATTTCATGGCATGATCGCAGAGGAACCTGTTCTCTTTTTCAACATAAATATTAAGCTCAATAACTCTATTAGAGCGTGTTTTGAATTTATCTTTGATAAGAAAAAGGTCGCCTGCAACAAGAGCAAAAAGATAACTGGGTTTTCTAAAAGGATCCTCCCATCTAACATAATGCCTGTTTTCTTTAAGATCTCCGGAATCCATCCGATTCCCGTTAGAAAGAAGAGCAGGATATTTTATTTTGTCAGCAGTAATTATACATGAATATTTTGCCATAACATCAGGCCTGTCCGGAAATGGTGTTATTTTCCTGAAGCCTTCAGCTTCACACTGGGTGCATAATATTGGTCCTGATTTATAAAATCCTTCTAAAGATGTATTTTTATCCGGTTCTAAGATGGTAACAATCTCAAGATTAAACTTTTCAGGCGTTCTTGCTAATATAAAACATTCTTTTTCAAGTTTGTATTCAACTGGCATTAATACCATATTATCAGCAATTACCGATTTGACATTAAGGCCTTTGCTGTCAAAAATCAGAGGGGTTGTTGAATCGGCAACAGTTCTGTTTCTAAAAACCGTTAAATTTGAAGTGACTTTTGTACAATCATCATAAATATCAAACTTCAAATCTATCTTATCAACTGTGTATGCAGGTTCTTTATAATCTTTTAAATATTTCTTATTATGTTTTTCCATGTTATAAATCATATAATCAACGTAAAACAAAGTCAATTTTAGAATTTATTACTTCTAATTTTATTAATTAAAATGCTATTGACAATTAGAAAAATAACCTATAAAAATTTACTTTTTACAAATAAATATAATTAAGGTATTAAATGAAGAGCTTATTTACAGACAGATTTTACTTTTTCAGGTATTATTTTTATAATACTGATCTGTTTGTGGCTCAATGACTATTTTTTAACGAAATTATTAATAAAAGCCGCAACAGATCAAAAGTCTTTGCGGCTTTTTCTATTTTAAGGCTGCAAAGGTTATAGATTTGCAGCCTTTTTATTTTGAATGGAGAAATAGATATGAACAAGGATGGAAAAAACCTTGATCAACGTTTAAATGAGTTAAGATCCAGTATTGATAAAATTGATTCTGAAATTTTAAATCTTATTAACAATAGACTTGTTTTAGGTAAAGAAATTGGTGAGATCAAACAAAAAAATAAAACTAAGGTATTAGATTCCTCAAGAGAAAAACAAGTCATTGAAAAAATACTGAACAATAATAAAGGACCAGCTGAAGAGCAACTTCTAAAATATATTTTCAATGTAATCATGACTGCTACAAAAGATATTCAAAAAAGACAAATAGTATCTTTTTTAGGGCCTGAAGCAGGATATCCTCATATTGCCTCTTTAAATTATTTCAAACACTCCGGTAGATTTGTCGAACAGCCAAACATTTATGAAGTCTTTAGAAACACAAATAGAAATGAAAGTCACTTTGGTGTAGTTCCTGTTGAGAATTCAATACAAGGTCCTGTTAATCACACTCTTGATCTTTTTACAGAATTTGACTTAAATATATGTGGAGAGCATTATGAACCAATTTCTTATGATCTGATTTCCCTTACAGGTGAAAAAAATGATATTAAAACCATTTATTCACATCCTCTGGCAATCTCACAATGTAAAACATGGAAAAACAATAATTTTCCAAATGCTGAATTGATTGAACTGAGCAGCACTTCAAAGGCGGCCAAATTTGTTATAAAGAATACACATTGTGCGATGATTGCAAATAGTCAGGCTGCCCATATTTTTAGTCTTCAATTAGTAGAGTCTGCTATTGAAGATTATCCCGGTAATATCACAAGATTCTTAATTATCAGTAAAGATAGCACTGAAAAAACTGATAATGATAAAACATCAATAATGTTTTCAACTTCACACACTCCTGGAGCCTTATTTAAAGCTCTAGAGCCTGTTACTAAGTCAGGCTTAAACATGTTAAAACTTGAATCAAGACCAACAAAACACGAAAACTGGAGCTATTATTTTTATATGGATGTACAAGGGCATATTAAAAATAAAATTGTTAAACAAACTATTAAACAAATGCGTAAAACAACGCTCTCATTAAAACATCTTGGATCATATCCTGTTTTTGAGAAGGGAAATAACTAATGACTGAAAATTTTGGGTTTGACACTGCAACTGATCTTTATTGTGTATTTGGAAACCCTGTTATACATTCTAAAAGTCCGGTTATGCATAATGCTCTTTTTATGGATAACAAAATTAATGCGGTTTATCTCGCCTTTAATATAAATGATATGAAAACAGGCATTAATGCTGTAAGAGAACTCGGTATTAAAGGAGCCTCCATAACAATTCCTTTTAAAAAAAAAAGTGATTGAATTTCTTGATGATATTGATACAGAGGCAAGAGATATTGGAGCTGTTAATACAATTGTAAATAAAAATGGAAATCTCACAGGTTATAATACTGATTGGTCCGGCGGTATAGAATCATTAAAAGAATATGGTATTAAAGATAGAAAAGTAGGAATAATTGGAGCCGGGGGTGCAGCACATGCCCTTGCATATGGAATAAAAAAATACAAAGGGAATCTTACAATTATTAATCAAAGCCAAAAAAACGGAGAGCAACTTAGTTCTTTGTTTAATTGTGATTTTCTAAAAATTGATGAAATCGAAAAAAAAGATTTTGATATAATTATTAACACAACGCCCTTGGGTATGATTCCTGACATTAAAAACACACCTGTAAAAAAAGAATATTTGAACAAAAATATGATTATTATGGATATAGTTTATAATCCCATTGAAACACAATTGATCAAAGATGCTAAAAAAACAGGGTGCAAAACGATTGATGGACTTTATATGTTTGTAAACCAGGGAGCCCAACAATTTGCGCTTTGGACAGGTATAAAGCCTTCAATTGAATTAATGAGAAACAGTGTAATAAATGAACTTAATTAAATGAAAAAAATAGAAACAAGAAAAATACAAGACAGAAGCGTCAATATACCAGGGTCTAAAAGTATATCCCACAGAATGATTATTCTGGCATCTCTTGCAAACGGTAAATCAAAATTAACTAATGTTTTAAAAAGCGAAGATATTCTTCTGACAATTTCATGTTTGAAAAACATGGGTGCAAAAATTGAGGAAATTGATAAAGATAATAATAAAGACAAAATAATTTATCAGATACAAGGATTTAATGGTCTGCCTCATAAATATAACAAAAAAATATATCTTGGGAACTCCGGTACTTCCATGAGACTTTTAGCAGGCATAGCAGCGCTTGGAAACTCAGAATTCATTTTAACTGGTGATAAAAGAATGTGCCAGCGTCCCATGACTCCACTTATTGATGCACTTAAAATGGCAGGGGTTAATGCTGCTTCCGATATTGGAACAGGGACTCCACCTGTAAAAATAAACGGAAAAAATAAAACAGGCGGAAAAGTTGAAATTGATTGTTCACTGAGCAGTCAATATCTTTCAAGCCTTCTTATGATAGGATGTTATATGGAGCAAGGGCTTGAAATTGCACTAAAAGGGACCCCGGTTTCAACTCCATACATTGACCTTACAATTGCAATTATGAAAATGTTCAATGTAGAAGTAAAAAAAAAGAGCGCTACAGAATATATTGTTTTACCAAATCAAAAATTTATATCTGGAGATTTTACAATTGAGCCCGATCTTTCAAATGCCGGCTATTTCTGGGCAGCAGGAGCGATTTGCAAACAAAAAATAAAGGTTTTAAATGTTTCAAAAAACTCTTTACAAGGGGATTTGCAACTTGCATATATTTTAGAGAAAATGGGATGTAGTCTCGCAATTGAAAATGATGGTATCAGCATCTGCGGAAATGATCTTAATGGCATTGAAGTTGATATGTCAGATAGTCCTGATGCAGTTCCTGCCTTAGCGGTTACTGCTGCCTATGCAACAGGCGCTACTTTAATTACAAATGTAGGTCATCTTCGTGAAAAAGAATGCGATAGAATTGATGCTGTGGCAAATGAACTTAAAAAAATGCAAATTCACGTTGAAACTGGTAATGACTGGATCAAAATCCATGGTGGCAGTCCTGTTGGTGCACATATTAAAACTTATAATGATCACAGAATTGCCATGGCTTTTGCTATAGCAGGATTAGTTACAAGCAACATTGTTATTGAAAATGAAAACTGTGTAGCAAAATCATTCCCATCATTCTGGGATGTATTTGAAAGTTTATAAAAAAATTATGAAAATATTTCTTATTGGATACAGATGCACAGGGAAAACTACTATTGGAAAAATACTTGCTCATATCTTGGATTATTCTTTTTTTGATATTGATAAAAAAGTTGAATCCCACGCAGGCTGTTCAATTTCTTCAATAGTTAAAACATCAGGATGGGAAGAGTTTAGAAAATTAGAAAAACTAACTCTTTTTAAAACACATGACAATGAAAGCCTGATAGTTTCCACAGGTGGAGGAATTGTACTTGATTTAGAAAACCGAAATTTTTTAAAAAACAATGGTACATCAATTTGGCTTTTTGCAAATAAAGATGTGATTATGAGTAGATTAACAAATGATAAGAACACGCTTTTATCAAGGCCCGGTTTAACAGATAAAAAATTAGAGCAGGAAACTGAAATAGTGATTAAACAAAGAGAACCTTTTTATTCTGAGATTACACAAATAAAATTTGATACGTCTATTAAAACCCCAGAAGAAATAGCCCAAATTATTAAAAGGAGGATTTCAAATGACAGGAAGTAGTTTTGGCAAAGCCTTTAATATTACGACTTTTGGGGAATCACATGGTAAAGCAATCGGAGTTATAGTTCAGGGATGCCCTCCTGGTTTAAGCTTAACTGAAAAAATTATTCAAAACGAATTGGATAAAAGGAAACCTGGACAAGGTATATCCGGTACAACACGTAAAGAACCTGATAAGGCAATAATAACATCAGGTCTGTTTAAAGGGAAAACAACCGGCACTCCAATAATGATTATAATCGAAAATAAAGATGCTGATTCTAAAGCTTATTTCAAAAATAGCACTCTCTTTAGACCCGGGCATGGTGATATAACATATCAGATGAAATACCGTATCCGCGATTACAAAGGCGGCGGAAGAGCATCAGCAAGAGAAACAGCAACTAGAGTTGCAGCAGGTGCAGTCGCTCAGGTTCTCTTAAAAACACATGATATAAAAATTGAAACATATACAATGGAGCTTGGAGGTATAAAAATTAAAGATTTTAATTCACATGCTATAGAATCCAATTATTTGCAATGTCCAGACTTAGAAGCCTTTAAACTTATGAAAAATAAAATCGAACAAATAAAAATTGATGGTGATTCATTAGGCGGTGTAGTTGAGATTAGTGCGTTAAACGTTCCTGCAGGCCTTGGTGAGCCTGTGTTTGATAAACTTGACGCTGATATTGCAAAAGCTTTAATGAGTATTGGTGCCGTAAAAGCAGTTGAAATAGGAGCTGGCTGTGATGCTGCGAAGCTCACGGGTTCTAAAAATAATGATCAGATAACAAAAAAAGGATTTATAACCAATAACTCTGGTGGAATCCTTGCAGGTATTTCCAACGGAGATGATATTATTGCAAGAGTTTCTATAAAACCAATACCATCTATAAGCATACCATTAAAAACAATAGATGAAAGAGGTAATGAAGTCGAAATCTCAACAAAAGGCAGGCATGATATTTCTGCCATCCCGAGAATTAACCAAGTTTGCAAGGCAATGATGGCAATCACAATTGCAGATCATTTATTAAGACAAAAACTAAATCAATGAAAAGTAATCAAAATATCAATCCAATAAGCACAAAAGATAAGATAGGAATTATTGGCGGCAAGGGAGTAATGGGAAAATGGTTTTGCAATTTTTTTAAAGATTCCGGCTTTATCGTTAAAATTTCAGATGTTAATACAAAGGTATCTAATTATGAAATAGCAAAAAAGTGTAAAATAATAATGCTAAGTACGCCTATAAAAGAAGCAGTTAAAATTTCACAGCAGATTGGAAAAAATCTCAAGTCAAATCAAATCTTAATTGATATTTGTTCTCAAAAAGAAGAAATTCTCGATGCAATGCTTGAATATTCAGAATCTGAAGTGATAGGAACTCATCCAATGTTTGGGCCTTCTGTAAAGTCTGTTAAAAATCAAAACATTGTTCTTTGTAAGGGTAGGGGGGATATTGGCTTTGAGTGGATAAAAGACCTTTTTTTAAAAGCCGGTGCCAATGTTACTGACCTAAAAGCTAGA
>JAIOSM010000008.1 GCA_021107575.1 Desulfobacteraceae bacterium
GACCGCTATATTTTACTAACATTCATATTGACAATGTCAATATTTCACGAACGTCCCCATTTACATAAATATTGGGATTCCATAACTACTTGAATTAACGGTTATTTAATTTTATCTTGACAGGGGTATTATAGGATGTCCCCATGCCCACACTTTTTAATGATATAAGGCTGGGTCTTTAAATATGAGAGAACATAACATTGAAATATCAGTTGTTGTACCAGTTTATAGTTGTAGGGAGTGTTTATATGATCTTGTTGAAAGATTAAACATAACATTATCCAGTATTGTAAAAGACTGGGAAATTATTTTGGTGAATGATGCCTGCCCTCAAGGGTCGTGGGAAGAAATCAAAAATATTTCTGATAGTAATGCTAAAGTAATAGGTATTAATTTATCACGCAACTTCGGCCAGCATTATGCGATCACCGCCGGTTTGGATCATACTAAAGGCGAGTGGGTTGTTGTAATGGATTGCGATTTGCAGGATAAACCTGAAGAAATTTCAAAATTATATGCAAAAACTCAGGAAGGATATGATATTGTTTATGCCCAAAGAGTTGAACGTAAAGATACTTTTTGCAAAAAAATATCTTCAAAAATTTTCTATTCAATTTTGGGATATTTAAGTGACACCAAACAAGATAGCACAATAGCTAATTTTGGTGTTTATAATAAAAAAGCAATAAAAGCAATCTTAGATATGGGTGATTATATAAGATATTTCCCTACAATGTCTCAATGGGTTGGATTCAATAAAACAACAATGCTGGTTGAACATTCGAGTCGAAAAAACGGAAAATCATCATATTCATTTAAAAAATTATTTGATCTTGCCCTTAATAATATGATTACATTTTCGGATAAACCTTTAAGGCTGACAATTAAAGCTGGTTTATTAATGGTGGTATTATCCATCCTTATTGGCTCTTATTATTTTTTCAAGCATATTCATGGTGATATCTACGTTTTGGGATATGCGAGTTTAATAATATCAATCTGGTTTCTTGCTGGTTGTACTTTGTTAATTTTAGGTATTGTAGGCTTATATGTTGGTAAAACATTTGAAAAGGTTAAAAATAGACCATTATACATTATAGATGAAAAGGTGCCATTTGATGAAGAATAGAAAACAAATTGGTCTATTTTTAATGAATGAAAAAGGATATTCTGTTTTAAAAATGTTATGCGAGCAGGGGTATGGAAACCAAATCAAATTTGTTGAATCAAGAGAAAATTTAAGTGTAAAAAAAGATTTTTACAAAGAAATAAAAGATATTTCTGAAGATAATAAGATTCCGTTTTTTATGACAAGAACAAGTAATATGTTTTTACATGAAATTGAATATGGTATTGCTATCGGGTGGAGATGGATAATTAATGGCATTGACAAATTAATTATCATACATGATTCTTTATTACCTAAATATAGAGGTTTTTCTCCTGTTGTTAATGCATTAATTAATGGTGAAGAAACAATTGGTGCGACTGCTTTGTGGGCAAAAAGAGAATATGATAAAGGCAATATAATTTTGCAAAAAAAAATTTCTATAAATTATCCAATAAAGATTCAACAGGTGATAAAAAAATTATGTAAGGTTTATATTGATATTGTTTTTGATATTTTTGATAAGATAAATAATTCTGGCAGCCTACCAAGCAAATCGCAAGATGAGGAGCAGGCTACATATAGTATATGGAGAGATGAAACTGATTATTTTATTGATTGGAGATGGACAGCTAATCAAATCGAGAGATTTGTTGATGCGGTTAGTTATCCATACGATGGTGCAAAAACAATTGTAAAAAATGATATAATCACAATTGAAGATTGTTGTGTGTATACACAAAAAAATATTGTAGAAACAAATCATTACGGAAAGGTTATATCTTTTGATTCAGGATGCCCAGTGGTGATTTGTGGAAGTGGATTAATAAAAATAATTAAAATGACTATTAATGAGAAAGAATATAAGTGTAACAAAATTAGAACAAAGTTTGTTGCTTTCCAACACAATGAATAATACACACCTCCCTTTGTGTTACTTTTGAAAAAAGAAAGTTATTTTGGGAATAGCGAAATGGGAATAAATATGAAAGAAGTGTAAATGGAACATATATACATAGCAGGAACAATTATATTTACAATTTATGGCCAGCTTATAATAAAGTGGCGTATTTCTTTTTATGGTTCACTTCCCGATCAATTATTGGAGAAGCTATTTTTTTTAATCAGGGCTTTGTGTGACCCTTTTATTATATCAGGCTTTGCTGCTGCTTTTATCGCTGCACTATGCTGGATGGCGGCCATGACAAAATTTGATTTAAGTTATACCTATCCTTTTATGAGCATCCCTTTTATTTTTGTTTTATTTTTAAGTGCATTTTGTTTCCAGGAAGCCATCACTATGACGAAAATAATTGGGATGGTATTAATCATAGCAGGTATAACCATAGGAGCCCAAGGCTAAATGGTGTTATTACGTAAGCCTCTGTCCCAGGAAAATTCCATAAGTAATTTTTGTCAACAACCGTTGTATGACAACGAAGATTACAATGCTGCCGGTTTGGATACTCTTCACAAAGCAGAGAACAAGCATTTCTGGTTTTTAAGCAGAAAAGAACGACTTTTGTCTGTATTTGAAAAATATGTTGATCCCAAAGCCAATATTTTGGAAATTGGGGCAGGAACTGGCAATGTATCACAGTTTCTTATGAAAGCAGGATATAATAATGTTTCGGTAGGGGAGATGCATATCAACGGACTTCGGTATGCTGAACAATATGGAATTAAAAAATGTTATCAGTTTGATTTATTTGACCCGCCCTTTAAAAATCATTTTGATGTAATAAGCATGTTTGATGTTCTTGAGCATTTGGATGATGATCAACTTGCATTGCATAAATGTAGATATGTCCTGAAGACTGGGGGGGGGGGGGGGGACAGTTTTTTTTTTCTTTACCGGCCTTAAATTTTTTTTGGAAGGGGGGTGAGGATCGGGGATAAAAACCCCGCCAACACAGAAAAAAATTTAAAAGGGGGTTTGAAAAAGGAGGTTTTTGGCTTTTTTTTTTAATTTTTTTTTTTTTTCAAAAA
>JAIOSM010000475.1 GCA_021107575.1 Desulfobacteraceae bacterium
AGTGGGGAAATCGGGAAAGCGCATGGTCCTGTAAAAACCAGTTTTGGTTTTCATGTACTTGAGATTACAAGCCGTACAGATGATTGATAATTAGTACCCGTTTTAATATAAATGCCGGTAATGATTTAAACTTAAATCTTACCGGCATCCTTTTTGAAAATATTATTCACCTGCCTGCAAAAGACGATAAAGAGTACGTCGCGCAAGGATATCACCGCTGATAACACCAACTACTTTATTCTCTTCAACAACCGGCATTGCAGAAATTTCAAATCTTTCAAGCCGCCTTATACAATCTATTATCGTGGAGCCGGGCTCAATTGTCACAACATCAGCAGTCATAACAGATGTCAAAGGCCTGTTATAATCTGTGCCCATGGCTGCTGCCTTTGTTATATCCCACTCTGTAACAATTCCTATGAGCTTATCTTTTTGAGAAACCACTGTTACTATAGGAGTTGCCGAATCTACAAGCAGTTTTGCAGCATCTTTTAAACTCTTTTCAACATCGATTCTGGGCGGTTTCTCCATTATATCTTTTACTTTTCTGGATTTTTCTTTTAAAGCAATCCTTTTAATACTTATCTTTTCTGATATTTCACATGGCAGACTGTCATGGTCTTCACACAGCCCATCCACAAGTTCTTCCATATTCTGACGAATAACTTTTTCAAGTTTTGCAACAGCTGCTTTACGTCGTTGTTCCGCCAAGGCACTGAATTCATCACTGTTTTTGTCAAGCCATTTTTGTATCTCATCTGTTTTACCAAAATACTTTTCAGGAATCCACAAATGCTCTGGTGTCGGAATAATACGTTCATGGGCAGCATAAATAACTCCGCCGGAATTTACCAGATAATCAGTTGCTATTAACGTTCCATTATCACGATAAACTGCTCTTTCCATACGCCGTCGCTCAGCTCTGCGCATAGGGTTTGGGGAATAAGTATTTGCACCTTCAACAATGATTCGCCATTTTCCCATTCTATCTATAGTCATGGAAGGATTCGTGCTTTCATCCACATCAAGATAATTAAACACAGGAGATGCAGGGACTAAACAAAAAGCTGATTCCATCAACAAATTATTATATGCATTTGAGAAAATCATTTTACCTGCATTTCCCTGATCAGCATTAAGAATATTATCACGAAAATAATCTTCTGTAACCCGTCCCTTTTCCTTCCAACCCTTAAAAAGTTCTTCCCAGGGTAATGAAACAGGAGAATAAAGATATCCTCTGTCATCACTGATACCTTTAATAATTGGCCTGTTGTCAGGGTCATATTCATCAAAAATCCGGGCAACATGGGCACCGACTGCGCCAAATCCCTGAATTAAAACATCCATCTTGTTTTTATCAGGGATTTCCATCTCTCTAAACTGGTGCAATTGCCTTAACTTTGGGAGATGTTCAAGAAGCGCATGTGCCGCAACAACAACACCGTTTGCAGCGCCGCCCAGCTCATCAATCCTGTTTCCACCCATATCAACAGGTTTTGAAACAGTGTTATCCAGACCATTCTCAATGGCAATGGTTTTCATATCTGCATCATTTGTCCCAACATCAGGACCAGGGATATATATATCTGTATATCTCGCAAGAAGTCGTCCAAAACTCTGAATTACTTTAAGGCGTTCTTCAGGTGGTAAATCGCTTTTTGATACAATCCCGGATTTTCCACCACCAAAAGGTAAATCGGCAGCTGCGTTCTTTAAAGTCATGCCTCTTGCAAGATTATGAATAACAGATGGGCTTATATCGGGAAGCATGCGTATTCCACCCATGGATGGCTGTCCCATGGCAAGATTATCAACCACAAGATAACCTCCAATTTCCAAAGGACTTTTTTCATCCCACATACATGCAACAAGTCTTGGGCCCAGTTTGTCGACCTTGATTCCCAGTTGTAAAAGGCTGTCTACATCAAGGGGGCCAAACTCAATAAATACCCGGCCATCTTCCTTTATCAAACGATTCTCCCAGATATTTTCAGGTAAAACATCTTTTAAAAAATTATGCATATTTTTAGGAATCATTTTTTTTATCCTTTCTTCTATCCTAAGCGGATAATCTAACCCATGAGTCTAATTGGGTATTCTTAATGTAGATTTTCAGCAGCAATCACATCAATATTTGCTTTAATCAAAGCTTTTGCAGTTAAATTCATTGAATTGTGTTTATCTAAATAACTTGTTTCATGATATGCCATAAACTCAGCATCCATAACCTCTTTTTTACTCATAAAATATTCAAGAATATCTGATGGATGTTCTCGACTCTCTTCAACTTCAATTTCTCCACCTTCATGTTTTGCTGATATGTTTGGAACTTCTTTTGCTAATTCTACGAGTTCATCTCTGCGGTTATAAGGTTGTACAACAATTGATTTATATGTTTCTGTAATATGATGTTCAAACCGCACCTTATCTTCAAGGCCTAATTGAGCCCGCAATTTATTTGCCTGGCTGATAGTTTCGTTGTTAACTGAATTTGAAAGGTTAAAACCAACAAGGGGCGTAGAATTATCCTGCCTTGCAAAAAGCCTTGCTGTCATAAGTGTCCAGAAAATAAAATATGGGTTATCATTACCAACATATACTGAAATTTTAAACTCAATATCAATGC
The DNA here is from genome assembly GCA_021107575.1 of Desulfobacteraceae bacterium. GTDB lineage: Bacteria > Desulfobacterota > Desulfobacteria > Desulfobacterales > Desulfobacteraceae > JAIOSM01. The sequence continues at coordinate 2,630 of JAIOSM010000475.1, forward strand.
CTAACCTGTGCATTAAATACCCCACAAGTACTGTCCCGGAATTAATATTCAATACCTGCTGAATTCCATATTTTGTATAATAATTCAAATATTCTTCAGCCCATTTTAAAGCATGATCATTGGGCTGGCCTATTCCGCCAAAATACCCTGTAATAGTCTCTCCACCTCCAAGGTGGATATTACTTCCATCTGTACCCCTTGTATCAAGAGCTTCAACATAGGATGCACCTATTATCTGCATGGCAAGAGCTGTTGCCAGAATATCTCCGTTATCTCCAACCTGCTCCACCATATTACGTACTCTTATAATTCTGCCAGGCATGAGTTCTTTATTTTCTATTGCCTTTTTTGCCTCGGAAATAAGCCATGGGAAAAATTGAAGTGCGCTTATTTCAAGAGTTACAGCATTTTTGCTATTAATTTTTCCATAATCTACACCAAGATTGTTACAATACTCATCCATTGAAACAAAGGCCTTGTTGTCCCTTTGCTCCATAAGCCATTCTAAATCAGCTACATAAGGTGAATTCATATCTTTTAATTGCTGCATAAGAACATCAGGCTTTTTTGCCTGCTTTGCTTTTTCATTAACAGCATCTGCACCACCAAACTTTCCGATCAAACTTCTCAAATCCTTAACAATCTTGCTATCAGGATCTATAAGTATCTGATTAACAATATCAATATCCTTAGCTGAAATTTTTAAAAGATCGCTATTATCTGACATAACCAACTCCTTTTTTATTAAATTCTATGACATTTCTTTAAAAAATTTTTCCTTCTCACCCTGTTTCATTGGGTAACAATGCTCTTCCTGGGGGAACTTTCCTGATCTTACTTCATCGCAATATTCTTTCATGGCCTTTTTGATCATTGAGGCAACATCACAGTATTTCTTTACAAACTTTGGTGTAAAAGCCTGAAACTGACCAATAAGGTCACTGACAATAAGCAATTGCCCGTCACACTCAATACCTGCACCTATTGAATAAACAGGGATACTGAGTTTTTTTGCAATATAACCTGCAACTTCAGGCGGCACGGCTTCAACCAGCAACATTTGAGCCCCGGCTTCCTGTACAGCAAAAGCGTCCTCAACAACCATCTTTGCATCTTTAACAGTTCGACCTTGTGCTTTATGTCCTCCAAGTGCTCCTGAACTCTGGGGAGTAAGTCCGATATGACCTATTACAAGAATACCTGCCTCGGTTATTGCCTTAATTCTTGACGTGATTCTTGTACCACCTTCAAGTTTAATAGCATCCACATCTGCCTCTTTTAAAAACCTGCCTGCGTTACGAACTGCATCTGCATCTGTTGTCTGATAGCTCATAAAAGGCATGTCCCCGACAATAAATGTGTTGGGTGCGCCCCGACGTACAGCCTCAGAATGAACAATACATTGATCCATGGTTACAGGGACAGTGCCGTTATATCCATACACACACATGCCTAAAGAATCCCCGATAAGAATCATATCCAGACCTGCTTCTTCAGCGAACTGAGCAGTTGGGAAATCATAGGATGTAAGCCATGTTACTTTTTCTCCAGCCTTTTTCATGTTAAAAAAATCATGAATTGATTTTTTTTTAGCCATATCATTTCTCCTTAAATTGATTATAATTTTCTAATCTTCAATACTTTCTGCCGCATCTATGGGCCAGCCCTGATCAGGTTTAACTTCTGAATAAATAAAAAAAGTTTCGATTTTTCCCATCCCGGGTATAGTTGCGACTTTCTCTTTAATTATATTGCCAAAATCATCCAGGCTTGATGCCACAAGATGTAAAAGATAATCAAATCTGCCTGTTACATGATAACAAGCTCTGACATTAGGAATCGCGTTTATCTCTTTTTCAAGCTGCTGGATATTGTCCACCTGATGTCTTGTAAGAGAGATACAAACAAATCCCTGGGCATTGAAACCTAGTTTCTCTGGATCCATAACAGCCCGATATCGTGTGATAATCTTTCTTTCTTCAAGTTTTTTTACCCTCTCCAGCATTGACGATGGTGCCAGGCCTGCCTCTTTTGCCAACTCAGTATTTTTTTTACGCCCATCTTTTTGCAAGGTCTTTAAAATTTGCTTATCTATATTATCCATGTCAACTCCCCGAATCCTTTACCCCTCAAATCATACCCCCGAATGAAATTAGATTTATTTAGATCTTATCCCAATTTTATTTGGGATATCTCGATATTTATCCGAAATAAATACGGATGTCAATATATAAATAACGGATTTTATTAAATATTTTTTGATTTATGCCGAATAAAATTCTATTGACACCCGGATAGCCCTATAAATAGAGATTCAGATAGGCTTTGTAAAACTTTCTATACATGAAAGATTGACTTCACGCTCTATTTAAATCAATGTGGA
>JAIOSM010000285.1 GCA_021107575.1 Desulfobacteraceae bacterium
ATGCGTGATTTCTGAGTAAGATCCCCACCGCGCCAAAGATATAAAGCCAGCAACGGTGCAGACTCTGTTCGCATTCCATGTTGCAGCCACGAGCTGTGATATATTGGAACACCACCTGGCCTTAATACCCAAGGGTCATCCCCCTGCATCCATAGAGTCTGTGAGTTCATAGGCACATAGACCTCCTCTGCCCCATGGCTGTGCATTGGATATTCAATATCTGGTCCAAGCATGAGAAATCCGCAGGCAATATCTTTACTATCTACTGGCCCACGTAACCCTATCAATTCTGTCCAACCATATTTTTTTAAAAAATCCACACCAAAATCATCTGTTGAATATGTTTGTCCCCAGGCAAGATGCTCTGCCAAAATTTTAAAGGTTTTGACAAGCCTTTCAGTTTCTGCATTTGCATCTACAATAAGCTCAGGCAAATATGAAAGAACCGGGAGTTTGCTTTGGGCCGCTATTCGAATTTTAAAAGGCTTAGAAGGCCACTCTGAGAGAAAAGGAGAAAGGCTAATTTCATCTAAGTCGCATAAATAATCATATATTATATTGACAAGCTCAATAATTTTAGTGTCAGCGACTGGCATATTTAATCATCTTTTGACTCTGTTATATCGACTTCCGACCTCGGATCAATCTGCATGGCCATTTGCGAGGTATGATTCATGATCATGAAATCTACCTGATCTTCCACTGGAATACTGCGTGCAATTTCCTTTTTTCTTAAAAAATAAGAAACTACTGTATAAATGGCTGCGGTGCATGAGAAATAAATATAAAACCCATAGGGCTTGTCAAAAAACTCAATAGTTGTTGATGAAATAAGAGGGCCGATGGCAGCTCCAATACCAAAAGAAAGCAAAAGTGCCGAGCTGACATTGACCACGTCTTTAGGCTCAAACATATCATGGGTCCTTGCAACAGCCGAAGGGTAAATGGTAAACATAAATCCGCCAAAGACTGCGGTTGATGCCATAAAAGCCCAAAATGAAATTTGATGAACCCAAAAAATCATCAGGCCACTGATCAGAGCAAAAATGCCACCCAGTACAGGCATCACTAAAGACCTGTCAAAGCGATCAGAAAAAGCCCCCACTGGCCACTGGAGCAAAAGGCCTCCTAATACCGTAATGGACATGAAATAAGATATCTGTGACACATTCAAATTGATTTGATGGCAAAAAACAGGCCCCATGGTATAAAAAGAGCTGTTAATCAAACCAGCGGTAAAACATCCAAGTATTCCCATGGGTGCTTTTCGAAGAATATTTTTCAATTTAACCGGTTCAATTTCAGGCATTTCCGGGTGAATGGAATGGGTTAAGGCAACCGGAATAATACAGGATACCAGTAAAAAACCGATGACAAAGAACAGGGCTTGCCCCTTTGGATCTCCTATATTGAGAAACTGCTGTCCGACACCGCCTCCTATATAACACATTATCATATATATGGAAAAGACCCGCCCTCGTGACTGGGGTTGTGTACATTCATTAAGCCAGCTTTCAATGACCATGAACAACCCGATGGCGGCAATACCGCTGAAAAATCTAAAAATCGCCCATGCAACAGCTGAAATATAAAACCCGTGAAGCATTATCATGGCCGTTGCAAGGGCGGCAAAAGCAGTAAATGCCCTTATATGTCCGACACTTTTTATCAGTCTGCTACAGTAGAAGGTTCCCACAACTAAGCCAATAAAATAAGAGGTTAGGATCACCCCTGTCACCTGGGTTGAAAACCCTTCAAGGGTTAACCTTAAACTCAAAAATGTTGCCAGCAGCCCCAGACTCATTGTCACCAGCAACCCTGAAGCATAAAGCGCAATAAATGGTTTTAATATTGATGCCATAATACATTTTCCAGTAATTGATATATCAGTCGTTCAAAACAAAATAGTTATTTATATATCTTAAGTTTTCAAAAGTCAATTCTATAACCAGCAACAATTAAATTGTTGATAATATAAATTTTTGTGCTATATATAAGCAAATTTACCAGCAGGGCGTATGAATAAACAGGAGGACATGAATGCCTAAGAAAACAGGGAATGCAACCAAGCATATAATATATAGAAGGATCAGAGCTGATATCATTACAGGTAAAAAAAAACCAGGGGAAAGATTGTCTATCGATCTTTTAAAAAATGAATTCGGAACAAGTGTCACACCTGTCAGAGATGCATTGCAGATGCTCAACCAGGAAGATCTTGTGTCAATAAAACCCAGATCCGGTTATTATGTAGCTCTTGTTTCCTTAAAAGAACTCAATGATATGCTTGAACTTCGGCAAATTCTTGAACTTGCTGCTGTGGAACGTGCAGCTGAAAAAATCACTCATGAACAGATTACCGTTCTTGAAAATGTGCACGCAGGTTACACAAATGAAGATAATGAGACTTATTCGAGATACACTGAAGAAAATCAGAATTTCCATTATCTGGTTGCCAAAGCATCAGGCAATCATGAGCTGGCCAGGCAGATAAGACATCTACATGACCGCCTTGCCAGATTCGTTGTTAAAGTTCGTTCCGGCAAACACATGAGTGATATTCATATGCGCTTAATAAAAAAATTAAAGGCCAATGACCCCGTTGGGGCACAGAAAACATTGCAAAAAGAGCTTGATGAAGGAAGAAGAGCCATCATGGACAAAATTATGCAGGAAGAAGCAGGTTTCTGGCACCTTGGAACTGGAAAATAATCTTCCCGGCCATCCTTATTAAAACCACCCGATTTTTCTATTTATTAAGAAACAAAACACACTATTTTAAATATATTTTTAAAAAAAACCAAAATATTGATAGGTTTTGTTACATAATACTTGACTATCATTCAATACCATGCCATTAAAACATTGAAGCAAAATGAAACTCAAATACTATATTTGGGAACTACCCTAAATATGTTGTTAGAATTTGAGTGTATGGAAATAATTTAACAAGGAGATTAAAATGTATTTGATGGGTTTGCAGGGAGGTCAATATTCCCCCCTGTCAGAAGACCAGGTAAAAACTTTACATGAAGCATCTCTGCAGATTCTGGAAAAAACCGGGATTACCTATGAACTTGGTATAGAAGATACTGTTCAAATGCTTGAAAATAATGGTGCTGTTATTGACAGGGATAGAAAAAATATCACGTTTCCAAGGAAAATGATTATTGAACAGGTGGCAAAAGCCCCGGAAGAAGTTATCCTTTATGGTCAGGATCCAAAAAATGATCTCCATCTGACTCAGAGTCGAGTCCATATGGGTACCGGGGGTGCTGCAATAAAGATTATAGACTCGGAAACAGGTAGAATCAGACCCACAACCCTGAAGGATCTCTATGATGTATCAAGGCTTGTGGACCAGTTAGATAACATCCATTTTTTGGTAAAACCATGCATTGCTACTGATATTGACGTGGAAAATTATAATGTCAATTGGTTTTATACCTGTCTTTCAGCAACATCAAAACATGTCATGTCAGGAGTGAATGATATAAAAGGGTTAAACGATGTTATTGAAATGGCATCCATGATTGCCGGAGGCCTGGACAAATTACAGGAAAGACCATTTATTTCAACAATTGCCTGTTTTGCCATAAGCCCATTAAAACTGTGTACTCAGTCCACCCTTATCATGCAGGAAGCAAACCGAAATCATATCCCGGTTGCACTTTCAAGTGCACCAATGGCCGGCTCAACTTCTCCTTTGACCATGGCAGGTACTCTGACCCAGCTTCATGCGGAACAGCTTGCCGGTATTACCATCTGCCAATTGACCAAAGCCGGAGCACCTATACTTTATGGCGGTATCCCGGGTATGGCAAATCTTAAAACCATGGGATACTCAGGAGGTGCTGTTGAATGCGGCATGATGAATGCGGCTATTCATCAGTTATCAAATCACATAAAAGTACCTAATTATAATTCATCAGGGCTCTCTGATTCCAAACTGCCAGATGCACAGGCAGGATACGAAAAAGCGTTAACTTCGCTGCTTGCATCCATGGGGGGCTCAAATTATATCCACCACAGTGCCGGAATGCTTGAATCAATGCTTACCATTGCCCATGAACAATTTGTCATTGATGATGAAATTATCGGAAACTGCTGCAAAGTTCTTAAAGGCATTGATTGTGATGCAGAACACCTTGCCCTGGATGTGATCGACTCTGTCGGACCTGGAGGAAATTTCATGACCACTCCCCATACCATGACACATATGAGAGAGGAATATTATAACGGAAATGGCGTGACCGACAGAAAAAGCCGGGAGAAATGGGAACAGGAAGGCAGTCTTGATACCAGGCAAAGAGCACTTGCCATTGCTAAAAAGCTACTGGCCAATCCAAAACCTGCTTATATCCCAGAAGAGATTGATAAGGCCATTAGAAAAAAATTTAATATCTTGTTATAAGACCGAATTAAAAACAGATAATTCAATGTGATTGTTCAAACATTATTTAAAAAAAAGGAAGAGAAGCATGACTGATTTTAATGAGATCAAAGACTCCTTGGTTAGCCTTGATGACCAACGTTTGCTCCACCTGGTGAATGACGCACTGGGAAAAAAGATCCCTGCCAGTGATATCCTTAACAAAGGGTTGATTGCCGGTATAGATATTGTTGGCGAAAAAATGGAAAATGAGGATATGTTCATTCCTGAAGTGCTTATGGCAGCCCAGATAATGGCCAAAGGAGTTGAAATACTTAAACCTCTTCTTGGCGATGATGAGACTTCTGCCCGGGGAAGAGTAGTCATCGGCACTGTTAAAGGAGATCTTCATGACATTGGAAAAAATCTTGTAGCTATGATGATGGAAAGTGCCGGTCTGGCTGTTCATAATCTAGGGGTGGATATTGCCCCGGAAGAATTTGTAGCCCAGATAAAGGAGAAAAATGCAAACATTCTTTGTCTTTCAGCTCTTTTAACTACAACAATGCCAATGATGAAACAGACAATCGATGCCGTCGTTGAAAGCGGATTAAGAGACCAGGTTAAAATCATGATTGGAGGAGCACCGGTCACCCAGGTCTTTGCCGATGATATTGGTGCTGATGCTTTTGCATCCGATGCAGGATCTGCTGCTAAAGCTGCCAAAATACTGGCCAATTAAAAAATAATATTAGTGCAAGCAAAGAAGTAATATATGAAAAATATTGTCATCATTAAAACAGGGGACAGCATTCCGTCTTTAGTGGAAAGGCGTGGTGATTTTGAAGACTGGATCATCAATAATATGGAATGTAGTCATGCATCTGTCCAGATTGTTTCAGCACATAAGGATGAAATGCCTCCTGATTTTGATTTAATTGGGGGCATTATAATCACAGGTTCACACGAACCTGTAACTGACCGGGCAGATTGGAGCGAGAGAATAGCAACATGGTTGGTTAAAGCTGTCAAACAGGGCATACCGATATTGGGAATTTGTTTTGGGCATCAGATTCTGGCACATGCATTAGGTGGCAGAGTGGGCAGCACACCTGGTGGAGCAGAATTTGGTACTATACCAGTTTCATTAACCTCAGCCGCCAAAGATGATCCTATTTTCAGAAATTTATCCCAGAAAATTCAAGTCCAGGCTGCGCATTATCAATCAGCGCTGGATCTTCCTACAGGGGCGACTATTCTGGCATTCAGCCATAAAGAACCCCATGCTGCTGTCCGTTTTTGTCCCAATGTATGGGGAGTTCAGTTTCATCCTGAATTTGATGCTGATATTACTTCAACATATATTCGAGAATTTTATACAACACCTGAAGAATCTGCCGGCAATTTCGCCGCACTGTTAGATAATTGCAAAGATACCAGAACAGGGAGTTTTATTCTAAAACGATTTAAAAAATTGATTGATCAAATTTAAGGGATGATTCTTAATGGCAAATAACGACCTGGTTTTAAATTTTATTTTAGAAACCAAATGGGATACATTGCCAGATAATATTCAAACCCAGGCAAAACGGTGTCTGATGGATACTTTGGGTGCTTTAATAGCAGGGCACAACACACCTGTTGCCACATTAATGCAATCTTTTGCAAAAGAGCAGTTTAAAGGCAATGATGCAACTATACTTGTTACGGGGGATAAAATATCTGCTTCAGGTGCAGCTCTTGTTAACGGATTTGCCAATAATGCTCTGGACATTGATGATGGGTACAGGGATGTAAAAGGTCATCCCGGTGCCTGTATTCTTCCTGTGGTTTTGGCTGCAGGAGAAATGGTACCCGATATTACTATCAAAAAATTTTTGACTTCCATGGTCGTTGGTTATGAAGTTGCTATCCGCGCCGGACTGATCCGGCATGCAACGTATGAGACCTATCATTCCTCAGGAAGCTGGGGTGCAATTGGAGGAGCTGCTGCGGCAGGAAAACTTCTCGGGCTTTCCCGAGAAAAGCTTTGTCATGCCCTAGGCGCTGCCGAATACCATGCCCCTATTGCCCCAATGATGAAATGCATTGAAATCCCGGGTATGGGAAAAGACACTATAGGTTGGGGGTGTATGACGGCCATGACGTCAGTCATTATGGCCGAGAAAGGGTTTACAGGTATAAATCCCATTTTCAATGATGCTCCTGAAGAGGGGTGGATTAGATCTTTAGGTCAATCCTATGAAATCATGAATCTATATTTTAAACCCTATTGCGCTTGCCGATGGGCTCAGCCTGGAGTGGATGGAGCACTGAAAATCATAGCAGAAAATAAATTTTTACTTAAAGATATAAAACAAATTAAAGTGTTTACTTTTGAAGAATCTGCCGCTTTAAATACAGGCTACCCTCAAAATACAGAAGAGGCTCAGTATAATATTGCCTTTCCCATTGCTGTAGCCCTTCTGGATGGTGAAGTCGGTCCTGACCAGGTTCTTGCTCCAAGACTTTTTAAAAAAGATACCCACCAGATGATGGATAAAATCCAAATCATTTCGGAAGAACGTTTTCAGAAGGAATTTCCAGCCAGAGCTGAATCAGAAGTTGAAATTACGACTTCAACCGGAAGTAAATTCTCTTCAGGTGTAATGTCGGCAAGGTGGGACCCCCACAGTTCACTCCCTACTGACCGGGAACTTGCAAACAAATTTTTATGGTTGACATCACCTGTGTTAGGAAAAACTCAGGCAGAATCTCTTGTAGACCTGATCTTGAATTTTGACCGGGACGTAACACTTGATAACTTGATCAATTTGTCCTGTGTCCCTACAGGAGACAAATGATGAGGGCATTATGCTGATTGAAAAAAATTTTTCAGATAATTCAGATAATATTTCAGTAGGTATTGCTAATATCAGTTCAAAAACTAAGAATTTAGAAGAAAATAAAAAACAGATTATTAAGGCTTTAAATCTCTTCTCTGAAAAAAAAGCAAATCTTGTAATTTTTCCTGAATGTTGCCTAACAGGGTATTTCTGGGAGCATGAAAAAGATTGTAGAACTTATATGGAAAAAAATAGCCTGGATAATTTGACAGACTGGATTGATATAATTGTCAAGTCATATGTGAATGAGACGCTCCAGTATATTGTATTTAATGGGCTGATAAAAAACAGTGTTGATACAAAGAAGTTTTTCAATATCAGTTTTGTTCTAGACCAGACCGGCACTTATTTTGATAAAGACAGAACATATAAAAAGACCTTTTTGCCCAAACTTGAAAAAAAATATCTCTTGTCGGGTATAAATGATACATTGGTGCTCAAGACTGCATGGGGTAAATTCGGATTCCTGACCTGTTATGATATCTGTTTTCCTAAGCTTATTCAAAAACTTGTCAAAAAGGAAAAAGTGGATGGACTAATTGTCAATGCTGCCTGGAGAAAGCAAGGTGAAAGAGAATATAAAGGACCTGAAATAAAAGAAGATGCATACTATAAATACCTATGGGACTTGATTCTGCCGACACTGGCTTTTCAAAATCGAGTATGGGTAATGGCTGCAAATGCCGTTGGGCCACACAGCATTGCCGGGGTAGAGTATTGCGGTGGTTCAGGCATATGGGCTCCTTCAGGTATTAATATATTAAAAGGCTCAAACACTAAAGAAGAGCTTTTAATTCTTCATAATATTGATATGATACGTGAGCTCAAAGCAGAGCGCAATAATAATGAATAAATTTAAAAAAATTTAAATTATGATTTAGTGTTCAATTTTAAGTCCTTGACTTTTATATAAAACCTCTAATACAGTACAATAGCATATTGTATTAGACCAAAAAAAATGAATCCTGTATGGAATTCATTTTAACAATCTATAACTTTTGGGAGGAATCAAATTATGGCAGAAAAAAAAGACAAACTATCAACAGAAAGAATACATCCTGGTGTTAAAGAGATGGAAAAAAGCCTTGCTGATGGTAAATGTTCCAGGCGGGAATTTTTACGAACAACAACGCTTTTGGGCATATCTGTTACCACAGCCTATGGTCTTGCCAGTGCAATCCTGGGTAAGGATATTTTACCTGACCTGATTTCAACCGCCCATGCCGCTCAGAAAAAAGGTGGTGTCCTGAAATGGGGTATGCAGGTAATGGAAATGGCTGATCCGGCTACATACTCCTGGACCGAAAAATCTATCGTTGCCCGAAATATTGTCGAATATCTGGTGGAAACAGGTCCGGATAATATCACCAGGCCTAATCTGGCGGAAAGCTGGGAAGCATCTGATGACTTAAAAACCTGGATCTTTCACCTTCGCAAAGGCGTCAAATGGTCAAATGGTGATGACTTTGGTGCCGATGATGTGGTATTCAACTTTACCCGGTGGCTGGATCCTAAAACCGGATCATCCAATCTGGGACTTTTCAACGCCATGCTGGAAGAGACCGGCGAGAAAGATAAAAAAGGTAATCCCATCAAACGCATGATCAAAAATGCTGTTGAAAAAGTAGATGCTCATACGGTAAGACTCAACCTGAAATCAGCGGTTCTGTCAATTCCTGAAAATCTTTACAACTACCCAACCGCCATTGTTCACCGTAACTTTGCAAAAGAAGGTGGAGATCTTTCTAAAAATCCTGTGGGTACCGGACCCTACGCTCTTTCTGATTTTAAAGTCGGCGAGATAGCTGTATTGAAAAAGCGCAAAGCTCCCTATTGGGGTGACGAAGCTTTTCTTGATGAAATTCGTTTCATCGATCTGGGCCAGGATGCCGGAGCATACTTGGCAGCCATTGCATCAAAACAGGTGGATGGTATTTATATGCTTGATTTGACAACTCTGCAAGCAGCTAAAAGTATTCCGGGGATCAAAGTTGTATCAATTCCTTCAACACAAACCGGTGTTATCCGTATGAAGGTAAACAAAAAACCCTTTGATGATGTTCGTGTGCGCAAGGCCGTTCAAAAATGCTGCGATGTTGAAAGACAGCTCAAGATTGCCCACCAGGGTCTGGGGGTTGTTGCGGAGCACCATCATGTTGCATCCATCCATCCCGAGTATTTTAAACTGCCGGCTCTTAAACAGGATATTGCCGGGGCTAAAAAGCTCTTAAAAGAAGCAGGATATCCCGATGGTATTGAATTAACCTGCAACGTGGGAAATACCGATGGTGTCTGGGAGCAAAATTCCGTTGCCGTACTTAAAGAAGATTGCGCCAAAGCCGGGATCAACATTAAAATGAATGTAATGCCGTCTGCACAATACTGGGATGTCTGGACAAAGGCACCTATGAGTCTTACTTCTTGGACTCACCGTCCTTTAGCTGTCATGGTACTGGGTCTAGCCTATCGTGCTGGAGTTCCATGGAATGAATCCAGCTATAATAATCCCAAATTTGATGCTGCCCTGGATGAAGCAGAAGCAACATTGAGTGTTAAAGATCGCCAGGTAAAAATGGAGAAGGTTGAAAAAATTCTACAGAATGATGCTGTTCTGGGTTTTTACGGCAATTTCAGAAAATGTGGTTGGCTTTGAAATGCATCCAACCCGATATTATCTCTTCCGCAAGGTTTCACTGGCTTAATTGACAATAGAATGTTCTGGTAAGGGGGGATAATCTCCTCTTACCAGAGATAAAAGTCACTTTTAGATTTAAGGAGTCAGAATGGTATTGCTGCTTTTAAAGCGAATCGGTTTCATGATTTTTACCATGATTATTGTATCTATGATCCTTTTCATGCTTCTGGAAACAGGTCTTACAGGTGATCCTGCCACCCGGGTCCTGGGTAATTTTGCAAGTGACGAACAAAAAGAGTTGTGGCGGGACCAGCATGGGTATAACCAGATGGTTGTCGTGCGCTATGCAAAATGGCTGGGTAATTTTGCCACGGGTGACCTTGGAACATCCATCCGATACAAGGGTCCTGTAAAAGAAGTTCTCTTGCCACGGTTATGGAATACGGCCATCTTAGGCTTCTGGACCTTTGCCATTATGATTCCTTTATCATTAACCCTGGGAGTTTTATCCGGAATGAAGGAGGGTTCCCTGCTCGATCGAACCATATCGGTTTTTGGCATTTTAACCACATCTGTACCGGAATTTGCCAGTGCTGTGTTTTTTTCTGCCCTTTTTGTTTTTGGCTTAAAGTGGCTGCCGGGAACAAGCTCAATGGCATCAGGGTTTGAATTTAAACAATTGATCCTCCCCGCCATGGTACTGGTTGTGTATGATTTTGGCTATGTTGCCCGTATGACAAGGGCATCCATGGCCGAAGTGATGACATCCCAGTATATAAGATCGGCTGTATTAAAAGGTCTCCCCTACAGACAGGTGATTATCCGGCATGCATTGCGCAATGCCTTAATTGCACCTTTCACCGTTATTATGCTGCAGATCAACTGGCTTTTATCCGGTGTTATTGTTGTTGAATTTTTCTTTGCCTATAAAGGGTTTGGCGCACTGCTCTTAGAAGCGTCCCTGAATAATGATATTGCACTTCTTGAAGCCTGTGCAATGGTGGCGGTAGTTGTGGCCGTGAGTTCCCAAACCTTGGCGGATATTGGCTATACTTTTCTTAACCCCCGCATACG
>JAIOSM010000492.1 GCA_021107575.1 Desulfobacteraceae bacterium
GAATATCCCAACTGTTTAACTAAAACATTTATAACCTGATCTTCAATACTCTTTAATAAATTATTAGATTGGTTATCAGAGCTGTGTTCCACAGTTATAGTATCTGATGAAACAAATTTCCCCACTTTCCCGTTCAGAGCTGCAATTATTTTATCAGCGCTGCGTTTCCCAATGCCTTTAAGGGTTGTAAGCAGTTTTGCATTTTTTTCCTCTATGGCACGGGCAATTTCAGAAATTGAAATTTCAAGCGCTTTTATTGCTTTAATAGGACCGATTGCATCAACAGTAATAAAAAGTTGGAAAAAATCTTTCTCTTCCTGAGTTTCAAATCCAATTAAAACCGGCTTTGGCTGTTTTTCAGTCTGGTGATAATAAATATAAAGCTTTACATCTTTATCTTTTATATCGTTTAAAGTATTTACTGAAAGCAGTATTTCATACCCGATATTGTTAACAAACAAAAGAATGCCATCGGTTTCGTATTTTATAATTCTTCCTTCAAGATATCCGATCATAAGTATGTTTCATACCTGAAAAATCCGGTTAATGCTAATGCCAGAGCATCTGATGCATGGAAAGGTCTGATGGGTTGTTTATGATTCAATATATTCCTTGTAGATTCTTCAACCTGATATTTATCAGCATTACCATTCCCCGAAACCACTTTTTTTGCTTCTCGCACAGACACTTCCTCAATTTTCACTCCGGTTCTATAACACGCGACAAGTAATACGCCTACAACTTTGCCTAACATGATACCTGATTTTGGATATTTTTCAAGGGAATAAATGTCTTCAATCACAACCAGATCAGGGTTTTCTTTTTCAAGAAAATCAATAATTTTTGTATAAATTGTATTAAGTCTTAAACAGGTGGGATCTTTTTTGTCTGTATTTATGCTGCCAAAGGAATAGTTTACAATCTGACCGTTTTCCCCCTGAACAACTCCTACACCAGTACCCGCGAGGCCGGGATCAATGCCTACTACTTTTATCATTTTAGCTTGTTTACTTTTTTAAACTTTCCAGTTTCTTTTCAGCAAGCTTTGCTTCATTTGATTCAGGATATTTTTTAATAAGCTCTTTTAATATTAGTCTTGCATTTGCTTTCTCACCAAGTTCTGCAAAAGAATATCCCTGTTTTAAAAGAGCAGCTGCAACTTTATTACCTGTTGAATAATTTTCAATCACCTTTTGATATTCCAGGATTGATTTTTCATACCATTTTTCTCTAAAGTAGGTGTCAGCTATCCAGAATCGTGCGTTGTCAGCGTTTTTAGAATCAGGGAATAAACTGATAAATTCTTCGAAGACAAGCCGTGAGTCCCCGTATTTTTCCTGGTCCAATAAACTTTTAGCATGTTTATATATTGCCTCAGGATTTTCTTTATCGTATTCTGTGTTTACATTATCAACCGATTTTTCTAAAGTCGGGCCTGGTGATTGATCAGGAGAAGTTTTTGAAGTCTCAAGCCCGATATAATGCTCAAGTTCAACAATACGTTGGGACAATTTAAGAATTTTATTATTCAGTATTGCAATCTTTTTATCATTGGCATTATTGCCTTTTCTGTTGTCAAGAACTGCAACTTTCTGATCGGTTTCTTCAACAATACCTTTTAAGCTGAGTATGGTTGCTTTGAGGCTTCTTAACTCAGATTTTACAGATGCATAATTTTTTCTACTCAAGGCACTATTTTTTTGTAATTTTTTAATAATATTTTCTTGAGCTATATTCTTTTTAATCTGCCGGGTATTTTCCATCTCCAGAGCTATAACTCTATTTTCGAGAGTTCCAACCTTACTTGATGCAACACAACCCGAACAAAAAATAAGACAAAAAATAAAAAAAACTGCAAAATAAAAAAATCTATTCATAGTAATCCCTAAGCAACAACATCAAAATAAAATCAGTAAAATAGAACTAACTGAAATTAAACAGAAAATGTTCAAGTGCATCAAGCTTTTAGTAAAATTAAAACAAAACTTAATGCACTTGAAGATATTTTAAAGCAGCGTGCAGCTTTTACTGAAGCTCAAAATGCCCGCGTCTGTTCCGTTCCCAGGCATCTTCATTATGACCGGAATCGGCTGGTTTTTCTTCGCCATAACTAATAAAGCTGAGGCGTGAGCCTGAAATACCTAAATCAACAAGGAAATTCCTGGCTGATCTTGCACGTCTCTCACCCAAGGCAAGATTATATTCAGTAGTACCGCGCTCATCACAATGTCCTTCAATGGTAACTTTTATATCACTTTTTGTTTGTATATATGCAGCTTTACCCTGCAAAAGGGCCTGGGCCTCACCAGTTAATTCTGCACTGTCAAATTCAAAATAAATGTCCAGATTAATAAAATCAACATCAGGATCCCCTGTAGCAACAGGCTTAAGCGGATTGTCCGAAGCTGTATCAGCAGGAGCAGTTTCCTGGCTAGGCTGAGTGGATTGAGGGTCAGATGTTACTTTCTTCTGTGCACATGAAACTGTCAGAAAAAGACCAGCAACCATAAGTGCCATTAATAGGTTAGCAAAAACTCTCTTTTTCATACTGCCTCCTTAAATAATTATTATTACTTAACTTAACTCTATTTTAATTGTTTACCATTGACCAATCAGGGTCTGTCTGTTCACCCTTAAAGCTTAAAAGTCTTCTTTGCTCACCTCCTGCAGCAGTCATAACAAATAATTGTGACCTGCCTCCTCTCCGGGTCGAAGAAAAAATAATTAAGCTTCCATCGGGTGCCCAAGAAGGATCTTCATTGTCTCCTGCTACACTTGTAAGCTGCACAGGAAACTCCCCTTCAATGCCAATGGTATATATATCTATTCTTCCCTGCCTAATACCAACATAAGCAATTCGATCACCATTGGGTGACCATGCAGGTGATGTATTATAACTACCTTCAAAAGTCAATCTTCTTATATTATTTGTTTCCAGATTTTTAATATAAATCTGTGGAGAACCTGCCCTTCTTGAAACAAATACTATATTCTTACCATCAGGTGAAAACTTTGGAGAAATATCAATTCCCCGACTCTCAGTTACTCTTTTAATAATTTTACCCTTGCCCGTCAACAGATAAATTTCAGGGTCACCTGAAAAACTTAAGCTGGCAGCTAAGGCAAACTCACCAGGAACCCAGGCAGGAGCTATGTTCATCCCTTCTTTATTAATTATTGTTCCTCTTTTTTGTTTTAAATTTTTTATAAAAATATCAGGCTTCCCTTTAGCATAAGACGTATAAGCTATCCATTCAGAATCTGATGACCATGCAGGTGAAAGAGTAATGCTTTTATGAAAAGTGATTTGTTGAGGATTAAACCCGTCAAATTCACAGGTAAAAATCTCTTTTTTCCCTTTAACTCTTGATACAAATGCAATCTTACTGCCAAACACTCCTCTTTGCCCTGTTAATTTTAAAGATACCTCACTGCAGAAACGATGAATCATTATTCTTAAATCTTTTCTATCTCCTGTATAAATTTTTCCTACCAGGAGTCGCATATCAAAGGTATCAAACAGCCTCAACCAGAGTTTGACCTTATCATTATCTACACTAATACCGCCGGTAACAAGCAGCTCCGCCCCTATTCCTGTCCAATCCAGAAAATCAATATCTTTTCTTGCAATGCCGGTTTCTGCAGGGTTTGCAAGGTATGCCTGAGCATTAATTATTTTTAAATACCCTGTAAAATTGAGTGCGTCCCTTAAAAGGTTTTGTGCTTTTTTTGCATCTTGCTCTATCTCTGCCCCTTTTAAAAATTGCTTAAATTCGGGTACTGCCAGAGGGATTTTACGTATGGAAGGGTTGTTGATATTTAAAATAGTAACGTCCTGGCAATAGACAAAGCTATTCCCAAAGACAGCAATAAATAATATTACAATAAAAAAAGAATAAAATTTTATTAATTTTTTATAAGTCATTGATCTAATTTAACCCTTTTGGTGAAAAAAGCAACCCAACCTCATAAGAAGAATACGGAAACTCCGGAGGAAGAGGTGGAAAAGGAGCTGCTTTTTTGATTGCTCTTTCAGCGGATTTATCAAGAAAATCATTCCCGGATTTTGTCTCAATCCAAATGTCCCCGAGGTCTCCATTTTTCATAATTTTAATCATAACCAACACATTTATTTTTTTATCAATTTTTTCGAGCTGTGCAAGTCTTTCGTTAAAAACCCAATTCTGCTGGATCATTGTTGAAAACATGCCGTTATATATATTTATTGCAGTAATATCTTTTTTCCAGGCTCTATAGCCTGACTTTTGGGTTACCTCTTCCTTTTCATAATCATGATACATTTCCTGTTCTGCAACCTTCTCCCTCATCTCAGCCAGAAGATCTCTAATTTTCTCCTGCTCCTGGTCTTCTACCCTTTCTTTAACATCTTCTTTTGCGGCCTCAACAATTTCAGCAGGCTCTGGTTCCTTTTCTTTTACTATATCTTTTTTCTTTATTTTAATCGGTTCTATTTTTTTCTCAACTGGTTTTTCAACAGACTTTTTAACAGATTTTGGCTTTAAACGCACATCAGGCTTTTTTGTACTAATTTTCTTGGATTGTTTTGTTTGAGATTTTAAAATGTCTTCAAGTTTAGGAGAATAGGAAACCAGATCAACTTGAACCGCGAGAGGCATTTTTTTATTAAACGAAATATTTTGTTGCATAAAAGTCATTAGTAATAACAATCCAATATGTAATAAAATTGAAACACCAAAAGAACCCAGACCTAATGATCTCCCCTCATAGTCAGGGCCTATAAAAGTTCCCCCTTTATCTCTTGATATTAGTACTGCGCCCATGACAAAAATCAGGATTCTTTATCAGTATCTGGAAGAGTTATCATGCCAATGCTTTCCACCCCGGCATTTTTTATCTTTGAAACTACATTTATCACAATACCATAAGGTACGCGTTTATCTGCCCTTAGATAAACATTTTTTGTATCAAGATTTCCCATTATTTTAATTAACTGCTCAGCTAAATACTCAACATTAACAACCTGATTATTAATATAGACTTTCCTTTCAATATCAATTGATATTACAAGGTTTTCCTGATCGGTTCTTAACGGTTTTGTACTGGCCTGTGGCAAATCCACGTTAACTCCCTGCACCATCATGGGAGCTGCAACCATAAAAATAATAAGCAGCACAAGCATGACATCCACAAAAGGAGTTACATTTATGTCGGACATCAGCTCATCATTGTCTGACCCAAGTTCCATCACTACCCCCTTTGTTTTTGTGTTTCCCGCTCAATAATATTCAGAAGATCAGTAGCAAACCCCTGAAGGTCAGAATCAAGTAGTCTAATCCGGCCTATAAAATAATTATAAGCAATGACTGAGGGTATGGCCACGGCAAGACCTGCAGCAGTAGCGATCAAAGCTTCAGAAATACCC
>JAIOSM010000215.1 GCA_021107575.1 Desulfobacteraceae bacterium
AGAAAAATACCCGGTTGGTTCAAAAATCCCTGGAAAAGTTGTCAGCCTTACTGATTATGGTGCATTTATTGAGCTTGAAGAAGGAATTGAAGGTCTTATCCATGTTTCTGAAATGTCATGGACAAGAAAAATCAGACATCCTTCCCAGATTGTCTCTGTTGGTGAAGAAATTGAGGCTATTGTTCTTGATATTAAACCTGAAAGCAGAAGAATTTCTCTTGGAATCAAACAGACTGTTGAGAATCCATGGGAAGTCATCAGCCAGAAATATCCTGTTGGAACAGTGATTGAAGGTAAAATTAAAAATATTACAGAGTTTGGACTATTTATCGGTATTGATGATGATATTGACGGACTTGTACATATTTCAGATATTTCCTGGACAAAACGAATTAATCATCCTTCAGAAGTTTATAAGAAAAATGACACTATTCAAGCAGTTGTTCTGGATATAGATAAAGATAATGAGCGTTTCTCCCTTGGAATAAAACAAATTCAACCGGATCCATGGGAATCTGTTGAACAACGTTATGAAGTTGGTAAAGAAATTTCAGGTGTTATTACTAATCTTACCGATTTTGGTGTTTTTATAGAACTTGAAGAAGGCATTGAAGGGCTTGTTCATGTTTCTGAGATTGCCAAAGAAAAAATAAGCAGCCCTAAAGAACATTTTAAAATTAGTGATACCATTACAGCCAAGGTTATGAATATTAACAGCGACGAAAGACGTATCGGTCTTTCTATCAAGCGGTTGGAAGATGACGATGAAAAAGTATTTGAAGATTTTGCTAAAAACATGAAGCCTGCTACTTCTCAATTTGGTGCAATGCTGCGTGATAACCTTAAAGAACAGCTTGAATCCAATAACAAAGAAACTGATAAAGCTGAGCCTAAACCTGCTGAAACCAAGGAAGCAGAGAAGGAAGTAAAAAAAGAAGTAAAAAAGGAAGAAAAGGCTAAAGAACCGAAACCGGTAGAAGCAGAGGTAAAGGTTGAAGAAGCGAAGGTTGAAGACACAAAATTAGAAGACGATACTAAAGCTGAAGAACCTGAACCAGAGCCGGAAGTAAAAAAAGAAGAAAAGGTTGAAAAATCAGAACCAGCTGAAGCAGAAGCAAAGGTTGAAGAAGCAAAGATTGAAGAGGCAAAGGTTGAAGAGGCAAAGGTTGAAGAGGCAAAGGTTGAAGAGGCAAAGGTTGAAGAGGCAAAGGTTGAAGAGGCTGATGATGCAGAAGATTCAGAAGAAGAAAAAACTGAAACTGATGAGAAAAGCTGATTTAGATTTAAGTATTAATATATTTTAAGTTTTCATAAGGCCGAATGCAAAATTTGTATTTGGCCTTATTTTTTTAAAATACTTCTATTACAAGGAGGCGTCCTATGTTTTCCAGAAGGCACCCATTTTTATATTATAGTCTTGTTATGTCTTCCCTGTTTGTTGTTTTAATATTGGGAATTTCTACGATTTTTTCTTTAAGCTCCTCAATGATATCGAAAAATATATTATCCGGGCAGTTTAGCGGGCAAGGTAATGTTGGTATTGTTGAAATTACAGGCATCATATCTTCATCAAAAAAATTAATTAAACAGATTAAAGAATTCAGAGAAGATGACTCTATCAAAGCAATTGTAGTCCGTATTGATTCCCCAGGCGGCGGCATAGGCCCTTCTCAGGAAATTTATACAGAGGTTATGAGGACCCGTGGGACTAAACCAATAATTGCCTCTCTTGGTTCTGTTGCTGCGTCAGGCGGATATTATATTGCATCTGCCACAAACAAAATTATAGCAAATCCTGGAACCATTACAGGAAGCATTGGTGTTATAGTTGAATATACAAATATTCAAGAAATATTAAAGAAAATTGGTCTTTCTGCTGTTGTAATTAAAAGTGGTGAATATAAAGATATTGGTTCTCCAGTTAGAGATATAACTGATAAGGAAAAAAAATTCCTTCAAAATTTGGTAGATGAATTACACATGCAGTTTGTTAATCATGCAGCAGAAGGCAGGGGAATTGATTCAAAAGTCATGGCAAAACTTGCTGACGGTCGTATCTATACAGGACAAACAGCTTTAGAATTAAATTTAATTGATCAATTGGGAAATTTTGAGGATTCAATAAAGTTAGCAGGTACAATAGCCGGGATAAAAGATGAAATTATACCAGTATATCCTCAACAGGATAAAATGAGCTTTTTTAAAGAATTAACACAATCATTAATCAAAGATATCAACATTACCGGCGCCGTGTCTGATAATTTCAGGTATATCATCAATTAAAGATACTACACTGGAAGCTTTACCGGCGAGTATGCCGCTGTCAATGATCATGTCTACTCTTTTATGAAACATATCATAAATAAATGCAGGGTCTTCTAAAGCATTGCCATCAGAATCAGTTACACTTGTTGAAATAATAGGATTTCCAAGTTCCTTTGCAATACTTGTTGCTATCATATTGTCAGGCACTCTTATTCCGGCAGTCCTTCTTTTGGTGAGCATTATTTTTGGGACCATTTTAGAGCCTGAAAGAACAAAAGTATAGGGTCCTGGTAAAAGTCGTTTCATGTTTCTATAGGCAAAATTAGATACTTTGGCATATTTACTGATATTTTTTAAATCAGGGCAAATAAAACTGAAAGGTTGCTTTTTATCCCGTTGTTTTATCTGATATATTTTTTCAATTGCTTTCTTATTCATGATATCACAGCCTATACCATAAAAGGTGTCAGTAGGGTATATGATTACCCCGCCTTTTTTTAGAAGAGTAACCGCATTTTTTATATGTCTTTGCTGTGGATTGTCAGGATTAATTTTTATATACATAATTTAAGAGCCGTTTAATATGAACAAAGTAAAGCCGTACTTTAAATATAAATTAATTTAAAGTCAATATCATATTTTAAGATTTTAATTTCCTGATGATATGAAGAATATAGGATAAGAAATAAAAGGCACGTCAATTAGGCAAATAGCATAAACTCTCCCGAGCATAAGCCCGGAGAGAGTTGTATACTATTTATGGAGCGTGAACAATTGGGCAATTGTTACCGTAAACACTGGTGGAGGAATAGGTTATTTCACCAATTGCATTAAACCAAGCAGTGTTTTGGTCAACGAGGTTACGCCCTTGTAAAAATATTCCATATTGTAAATTATTGTAACAGGCGTTGCCTATCACACTGGTACCAAATGCGGCATAAATACCGGATGAAGTATTATCATTGCAAGTATTGCCAGTCACATGAGAACCAGTTTGGGCATCAATGCCGAATCTACCATTGTTATAGCAGGTACTGCCAGTAACAATACAGCTAGAGCCGACCCAAATACCGTCGCCAGTCCCATTGCTACCTGCAGTACATTTATCAATTAAATGACTATTGCCATCAATAGAAATGCCTGATACGGAATTGCCCCACACCCGAATATTGATTATTCGATGCCCTTTTGAGTTTGTGTTACCTCCACCAATACCAAAATTACCAAAATTTTTAATAGTTCCATTTCGAATTTCAACATTGGTTCTTCCACTAATGTGAATCCCATTAGCTGGAGCTGTGTTGCCTGGGCCAACCAAGCTAAATCCCATAAGATCCAAGGTTACATCATCCGCATCAATTGTAATGCCATGGCTGCCTGCTGCGCAGGACAAATCCTGGGCAATATAATAAAATCCGGGAGATGCTATGGTCTTCGGCAGGGAGGTGATTTTTGTTCCAACACCTTTACTGCCTGCTATTACATAAAAATCAGCAAAGGTGTTAGAAGCATTAAAGCCTAAAATCAGCAAGCTTATCAATAAAGCGCTTTTTAATGAATTAATGATTTTTTGTATATGCATGGCTGGATCTCCTTTTATGTAGTTTTAAAGTAACTTTAGAAGCAGTTCCTCATAAGTTTCAGCTATAATAAAAGAAGCAACCTGTCAAGGTTTTTGTAAAATCAAGCTTTAATTTGATACAAATTCAAAGAGCTTTTTAAGGAGGTAAAGGAAGGATGAAATAAATAGCTCTCCTTGGAATGCATCTATACCAGGGAGAGCTATTTAGTTAAAATTATGGAACATCTGGAGCGTGATTATTTATGATCGTGCAGTCTCCGCCATCATATATATTAGCTGTAGTGTTACTATAACAAGTGTTTTGGCTGGCTAAGTTGTTGCCTGCCAAATATATCCCATAAGTTGAATTTCCACAGCAACAATTGTTGATTACATTAGAGCCGTGATTGGCATAAATACCATAATTAGTATTATTATAGCAGGTATTACCAATAATAGAACAACCCCAGCCGCCTGTCCATATACCATTAGTAGTATTTTTATAGCAGGTGTTGCCAGTTATAGTAGAGCCAAAGCTAGCATAAATACCGTATGTATCATTATCATAGCAAGTATTGCCAGTTACAGTAGATCCATAGCTAACAACTATACCGCAATGATCATTACCATAGCAAGTATTGCCTGTCGCAGTTGAGCCCATGCCTGCATTGATACCGTCCCCACCATTTTTTACGCTAGTGCATCCTTTAACTAAATTATTATACCCTCTGAGACCAATGCCACCGCTTTGATTCCCCTTTGCCCTGACATTGATTACTCTATGACCATCTCCAAAAGGATACTCCTCATAAATACCCCAACTGGAAAAATTTCTTATTGTACCGTTTCTAATTTCGACATTTGTTCTTACATTCATGTAAATCCCATTATACGCACCTATGACGTTTGGTCCAATAAGGCTGAATCCCATAAGATCCAGAGTCACATGGTCAGCCGTAATGGTTATGCCGTGCTTGTTTGTTGCTGTGCAGGACAAATCTTTATCAATAAAATAAAACCCTGAGGATTCTATGATATACGGCAGAGAGTTGATCTTAGTTCCAACACCTCTGCTACCTGCTATCACATAAAAATCTGCAAAGGTATTTGAGGCACTAAAAATTATAAGTAAGAAAAAAGTGTTAAGAAAAAACAGGTTTTTGAATAGCTTGACGATTCTTTGTGCTTGCATGGTGATACTCCTTTTATATTGTTTTAAAGAAGCTTTAATTGTACAGGTTGATAATTTAAAATTATATTAGATGGCGAATTTTGTCAAGATTTTTCGTAAAAACATATGTTAATTTGATAGAGATTAAAAGAGTCTGTCATGAAAGGAAATGGGTGTTAGGTATGCAATGCTCTGGTCAGCTTATATATGGTCACTATTCATAAATTGATACCTCTCTTTTTGATTATTTTAACTATAATATTTATTATACGATTGCCTATTATGGTGGCGTTAGTTTCTTAAATTTTATTATTGGCGAAATTTCTTACTGTTCCAGTACGTATTTCAACATTGTATGGAAAATCTATATAAATCCAGTCATAGTTATTTGCAGCGAAGGACAAATTTTCAGCAATGTAATAATACCCGGGAGATGATATCTCATATGGCAGAGAAGTGATTTTTGTTCCAACGCCTCTGTTGCCGGCAATGATATAGAAATCTGCAAACACAATAGATGTATTAAAAATTAAAAGTAGGAGTACGATGTTCAGCAAAAACACGCCTTTTAACGAATCGATGATTCTTTGTAAACCCATGAAAAATGCTCCTTTTAAATATATTTAAAGCAGCCATAGCTGCTAAGGTATTTAATCTTTAACCATATTAAAAAAGCGGGCGCTGTCAAGACTGAAATGATGATTGATTTAGGGACTTTTTTTTGATATCTTTATAAATTAATTTTTGATATCAATTAAAACAGACATTGACCTGTCTTTAGGAGTAAACAATGACCAATACAAAATTTGATGAAGGACTTTCTTTTGATGATGTTCTTCTTTTACCCGGATATTCTGATATCTTACCTGAAGAGGCAACAACACAGACACAATTAACTAAAAATTTAAATCTTAATATTCCCATTGTCAGTGCAGCAATGGATACTGTTACAGAAGCACGTTCTGCGATTATTATGGCAAGAATGGGAGGACTTGGCTTTATTCATAGAAACTTAAGTATTGAAGAGCAAGCTATTGAAGTAGACAGGGTGAAAAAATCTGAAAGCGGTATGATAGTAGATCCTATTACAGCAACTCCTGAAACATTGATTAAAGAAGTATTAAGTGTAATGTCGAAATATAAAATTTCAGGTGTTCCTGTTATTGACGGAGAAAAACTAGCCGGTATTGTAACAAACCGGGACTTAAGATTTGAAACCGAACTTGATAAACCTGTAAAAGAAGTTATGACTTCAGAAAATCTGGTTACTGTTCCTGAAAAATTTACTTTGGAAGAATCAAAAAAGATTCTTCATCAACATAGAATTGAGAAACTTCTTGTTGTTGATAATAACGGCAAACTTAAAGGATTGATAACTATCAAGGATATTGAAAAAATAAAAAAATATCCTAATGCATGTAAAGATTCTTTTGGAAGACTTAGGGCAGGGGCTGCAATCGGAGTTGGCGCTGATATGATGGAAAGAGTTGAAAGCCTTTTAAAATTTGGGACTGATGTTCTGGTTATAGATACATCCCACGGTCATTCTAAAAATGTAATGGATGCCGTGATAAAGATTAAATCTTCTTTTCCTGACTGTGAGATTATTGCAGGTAATGTTGCAACAGGAGAGGGTGCAAAAGCTCTTATTGATGCAGGCGTTGATGGAGTAAAAATTGGGATTGGCCCGGGATCAATATGTACAACAAGGATTATTGCAGGAGTCGGAGTCCCTCAGTTTACAGCTATTCAAAACTGTAAAGAAATTTCAGCTAAAACAGGAGTTCCTATTATTGCAGATGGAGGAATCAAGTTTTCAGGAGATATTGTTAAGGCACTTGCTGCTGGCGCACATTCTGTCATGCTTGGAAGCCTTCTTGCCGGCACAAAAGAGAGTCCGGGAGAGATTGTGATATATCAGGGCAGAAGCTATAAGGCATATAGAGGAATGGGTTCTATTGAAGCCATGAAACAGGGATCATCTGACAGGTATTATCAGAGAGATACTGAAGATAATGATGACCTTGTTCCCGAGGGTATTGTTGGTAGAATCCCTTATAGGGGAACAGTGAGAGAGAATCTTGTTCAATTGCTTGGCGGGCTTAAGGCAGGAATGGGATATGTTGGTGCTAAAACAATAGAAGATTTAAGAACTAAGGCGAAATTTGTTAAAATAAGCGCTGCAGGCCTGAAAGAAAGCCATGTTCATGATGTTATTATTACAAAAGAATCACCTAATTACAGAATTGACAGTAAATAGTAATTTAAATGAACAAGTTAATTTCACCATTTTGCCATCTGCATCTTCATACTGAATATTCACTCCTTGATGGAGCAATCAGATTAAATGATCTGTTTGTTAAATGCCATGAATACGGAATGGACAGTGTTGCCATTACAGATCATGGTACAATGTTCGGTGCTGCTGAATTCTACGAAAAAGCAAATAAAGCCTCAATAAAACCAATTATTGGGTGTGAAGTCTATGTTGCTCCAAGAACTATAAAAGACAGTACTCAAATAGATCGTAAAGGCTTAACTCATTTAATCCTGCTTGCGAAAAACAGGGAAGGGTATTCTAATCTTTGTAAACTTGTCTCCATTGCTCAACTTAAAGGGTTTTATTATAAGCCCAGAGTCGATAAGGAACTTTTAGCTGAATACAGCAATGGTTTAATAGCCATGACAGCATGTTTAAAAGGACAAATTCCTCAACTTATAATTCAAAATCAAATTGACCAGGCAGATGAGCAAGCTCAGTTTTTCCTCAAAACATTTGGAGAGAATAATTTTTTTCTTGAAGTTCAACATAATGGAATAAAGATTCAGAATAAGGTTAACAGAGGTCTTCTAAGAATGAGTGAGCGACTTTCTATACCCATAGTTGCCACAAATGATTGTCATTATCTTTCAAAAAAAGATGTCAGTGCCCATGAAATCCTTTTATGTGTCCAGACAGGCAAAACTATAAATGATCCCAGCCATTTTAAATTTGATTCTGATCAATTATATTTTAAATCATCTCAGGAAATGATTGATTCGTTCAGAGATTATCCCGGAGCTGTTACAAATACAATTGAAATTGCTAAAAGATGTAATCTTGAATTTGATGATAAAACCTATCATTTCCCACGTTTTGAGAATGGCTCTTTAGAATCTGAAGATGACATTTTTAAAAAACAGGCATATGAAGGTTTTTCCAGGAAGATTGAGATTTTAAAAGTTGCAGCCCCTGATCTTGATGAAAAACTTTATAGAGATCGCCTGGAATATGAAATGGAAACAATTCTTAAGATGGGATTC
>JAIOSM010000425.1 GCA_021107575.1 Desulfobacteraceae bacterium
CCATCTTCGGCATAGATGTTTGCAGAGTTCCAGAGTGCTATTCGGTTATCACCATCTTTGCGAAGAATCGGAATTTCCACCGATTCCCAGTATTCACCGCTTAAGGTGCTTGTGATCTTGCTCATCGATTCGTCCCTGGTTGCTTCAGGGAAAAGTATATGTATTTTTTTCCCGATAACCTCTTCAGCTGTTAAGCTTGTCAGGTGTACAAAGGCTTGATTGAACCGGGTGATTCTGAACTCCGGATCCCAGACTATGATAGGAGAATTGGCATAATGAAGGAGTTTTTCCAGGTAGTCACGGGTCTCTCTAAGATTTTCTTCTCTCTGCCTGGACCGGTTTTCCGATGTTTCCAGTTCGACAACCCGTCGCAGTTTCGCCAATTCATTTATTAGCTGTTCCTTTGTCTTATCTTCATCTTTCATGAATGTTCCTCTCAAAACACACAATAAATATCCTGCACGAGATAAAAGCTCTGAATAACCATTTCTCCTTTCATACTATATTTTTTAAAATATCATGTGAGACAACATTATACAAGAATACCTTTCAACGCCTTATAACATTGATTACTTAGAACTGCTGAGAATACATAAAACAATTGACAAATAAGTATTATACTATATAACCCAATACTATGAAAAAAACTGCTCTTGAAAAAAGAATAAAAAGAAAAATCATTGCCCGGGATCATACGTTTTTTGCTTCCTGCGCCCCGGGTTTGAAAAACCTTCTGGCTAAAGAAATTAACAACCTTGATTTTGAATCAAAAAACATAGTCTTAAAACAGGGCGGGGTTGAGTTTTTCGGTAAAATCCATGATTGTTTTCTTGCGAATTTACACTTGAGATGCCCAATTAGAATTTTGATGAGAATTGCTGAATTTAAAGCTGAAAACTTTTCAACCCTTGAAAAAAAACTCGAAAAAATTGA
Organism: Desulfobacteraceae bacterium; assembly: GCA_021107575.1. Classification (GTDB taxonomy): domain Bacteria; phylum Desulfobacterota; class Desulfobacteria; order Desulfobacterales; family Desulfobacteraceae; genus JAIOSM01. Next base: position 934 of record JAIOSM010000425.1, read on the forward strand.
CTGGGAACTATTGCTCCATAAAAATACAAAACTCAAATTCCATGTTTCTACAAAAAAATCCAGGCTCTATCATACCGATGCCATTGCACAAAGAGCTGAGAAAATAATCTCCCGGAGGCTTTCATCCCATGATAGCAATGGAGCCTACAATGAGGGCAGCAGCACACTTTTAAATACCAACATTATTTGCAACGAAATATTTATCAGGGCTGAAAATGATCGTTTTGAAATATCTTTAGACAGCAGCGGCGAGCTTTTACACAAAAGAGGTGTCAAAGAAAGCACAACTCATGCTCCGCTTCGTGAAAACCTTGCATGGGCTATACTTGTATTCGCAGGATTTTTAAAAACCGATGTCCTTATTGACCCCATGTGCGGATCAGGGACTTTTTCCCTTGAAGCTGCCATGTTTAAACAAAATATCCCTCCTGGATTTTTAGAAACTTTGCTTTTCAATCATGGCAATGTTTTAAAAAAAATCAGTGGGAATATTTAAAGAAACAAGCTGAAAATAAATTCGAATTAAATATACAAAAAGAGATATTTGCATCTGATATTGACGGCAAAGCTATATCCTCTATTGAAAAGAATATCCAAAAATATAATTTTAGCCGAAATATTTTGGTGCATAAAACTAATTTTTTCGATATTGATCCTGAAAAATTAACAAAGAAAAAAGGAGTAATTGTGATTAATCCTCCTTATGGGAAAAGGATTGGTATTAAAAAAAATTCACCTTCTCTTTATCAAGAAATCGGGAAAAAACTTAGAAAAGATTTTAAAGGATGGCGATGCGGAATAATCATGCCTGAAAAACACCTTGTCGATAATTTCAACTTTCAAAATGCAACAAGATCTTTTTACCATGGAGGCTTAGACATTTTTCTCTTAACCGGATTAATTTGACTGGATTTTTCAAACTATATTTAAAAGCTCTTCGACTTTTTGCATGTTCTCAGAAAACTCAACAATTATTTCAGGCATCTCATTGTCATTTATGCCAAGTTCTTCCATAACTTCTTTATGGTATCGATATGCAAGATCATCGGCTCCAACGCCTATTCCAAGCATCATGCACACACAATCTGCAAAATATACAACTGCAATATCCTTATCCTTAGACACAGAATAGTCCTGAAAATGATGATTGCGAATGATATGCACCATTTTAGGGCTGAATTTCCATATTTTTGCAATCATTCCTCCAAGCTCTGCATGATCTACTCCAATTACTTCTTTCTCTGCCCCTATAAAAGTCATATTCTGATTAAGTACAAGGGTATTTATCTGCTCAAAGCTGTCTGCAACAAACTTGTCAAGAATTGTCTTGCCAATATCTTTTAATAACGATGCAGTAAATATTGTATTTTTGTTCTCCATGGATAATCTGCTTGCTATCTGCTTTGCGATTAGTGCAGATGAAACTGAATATTTCCATAAAGCCCCTTCAGTAAATCCGTATCCATCAAACTTTCCTGCCAGAGCACTGGCACCCGACTTCATAAGAACAAGTTCAACAATCTGATCAATGCCAAGCAGAGTAACTGCATCTTCAATTGATTCAGCAGGTTCTTTCAGGCCAAAATAAGCGGAATTAGAAATCTTTAAAAGGTTGGCAGTCACTGCAGGATCATATTTAATAATCTTTGCAATATCTTTCATTGAAGAATCAGGCGAATCAACTATTGCAATAATTTGGTTTACAATTGCCGGGATTGGTTTTAATTTCTTGATCTCTTTTAACAACTCTTGCATTGCAGCCATACTTCCACCTTCCCATGATCCTGATGATCGTCAGATGAAGCTTTACCTGCTTTCACAATTAATTTTAATAATATTTTACTTCAGTAAAAATAATAAATCAAGAAAAGACTATAGATTAACTTTTGACTTTTTGTTTAGAGTCAACAGAAGGGCACACTTTTATTAGTCCCGGCATAACAGTATTTCTACCGTTGAGCTTTGCTTTATACATCATTGCATCAGCATCGTGAACCAATTTATTTATATCTGAAGATCTGCCTAAGTCTGCAACACCAAAACTTGCAGTAACTCTGATTTCCTCTCCATCTACTTTTATTCTCCTGCTTGCAATATCTCCTCTGATCCTATTGGCAAGCTCCATTGCTTTTTGCTTGTTTGTTTCTGGCAGGATGGCAATAAATTCTTCCCCACCATAACGTGCAAGGATATCTCCTGTTCTCATGTCATCTCTAACCAGTGCAGACACTCTTTGCAAGACTAAATCCCCTGCCTGATGCCCATAGGTATCATTAATATTCTTAAAGTGATCAAGATCAAACATGAATACTGAAAGCTCCTTTTTATGTCTTAGTGCATTGGAAACACTTCTTTTTAACTGAGTTTCAAATTCCCGCCTGTTATAGCATTGAGTCAATGGATCTATAGATGCAGCATCAGATAATTTTTTCATATCTATTTGCCGTGATATGGCTGTCTGTGTAGTTCTCAAAATCATATCAATCTCATCATCATGGAAATCAAGCATACCTTTTTTAGTTATCATGTATACTCTTGCAAAATAATCATCTTCATTAATTTCATAAGAGGAAAGATTTTCCATGCTGAACTTTTTTTCCTCTTCCTTATTTTCAGTTTCTTCAGGAGAAAAAGTATAATTAAGATAATTGATGTTAGTTCTATCTTTAATATTAAAGTCTTTTATTACAAGTTCTTCCAGTGATTGTTTATATATCCGTGGATCAAGCCAAATATTCACATTACTCTTTTGTTGTATTACAAAGGCAAAAAGTCTGTAGTTTAAAATGTCCTTTAAGCAATGGGATAGCTCGCTGAGTATCTCTTCTGTGGACTCCTTCTGATTGATTGTGATTATATAATTTGTGAGCCGTCTATGATCCATCTGCTTCCCAACTGATTTAAGCATAGTTGAAAACACAGTTGATATTCTATTTGACAAAGCATTAATTGGCATGTTGATATTTACCCTCTTTCATTATTCACTTTTTGTTCAGTTTAAACAAACAGTTAAAGAATAAGGTTGCAACTATAATGCCAACATAAGTAAATCGATGGATTTACAATAATTTCCAGTAGTTATAAATAAGTACTCCAAACAACTATTTCTATACCCGGCAAAATTGATACTAAATAGCGTCAAAAACATGACGCTATTGCACTGTTCCTTTTAATCCTATTGCTTCTGCTACGTTCCGCATACCTGCAATTGTTTCTGTAATAAGTTCACCTCTTTCCATTCCCAACATCTCAGCTCCCTTATCAATCACAGATCGATTCACGCCTGCGGCAAAGGATTTATCCTTCCATTTCTTTTTTACAGACTTTGCCTTCATGTCAAGAACACTTTTTGAAGGTCTTACAAGTGCTGTACTTGCAACAAGCCCTGTCAGCTCATCTATTGTATAAAGAGTTTGCTCAAGCTTTGTTTCAGGTTTAACATCTGTGCACAATTGCCATCCATGACTCATAACCGCCCTGATATAATTTTCAGGCCATCCTTTTTGAGTAAGGATTTCTTTTGTTTTAGTGCAATGTTCTTCAGGATATTTCTCATAATCAAGATCATGGATAAGCCCGATAATTTTCCACATTTCCACGTCTTCACCAAATTTTTCAGCAAAATGTGCCATAACTGCTTCTACAGCAAGGGCATGCCTGATAAGGCCGGGTTTTGTATTATACTCATTGAGCAAATCAAACGCATTCTGTCTTGTAGGTATAAATGTATTCATAAAAGCCTCAAATAAATGTCTTTGCAATTTAATAATTATTTATGTAAAATTTCAATATCGGTATTTTACTATTTAGTCAACAGTGATTTTGATATTTTAAAAATTTTAGTTCGGTGGCGGACAGGAGCAAAAAAAACAATGGAGATTTTCAAAACAGTATCAGCAATGCAGTCATGGTCAAAACAATTAAAAAAACAAGACAAAACCATTTGCCTTGTCCCTACAATGGGATATTTGCACAAAGGGCATATTTCCCTTATGGAAAAAGGCAAAGAACTATATGACAAGGTAGTACTGAGCATCTTTGTCAATCCGACCCAATTTGGAGAAAACGAAGACCTTGACTCATACCCTGTTGACCTTGACAAAGACCTTTACTATGCCAAAAAAATTGGCATAGATGCTGTTTTTCTTCCCTCTAAAGATGAAATATACAACAATAATTATCAAACCTATGTTGAACTTACAAAACTCCCTAAACATCTTTGCGGGCTTTTCAGGCCTGTTCATTTCAAAGGAGTTACAACTGTTGTGACAAAATTATTTAATATCGTAGACCCTGATGCAGCAATTTTTGGACAAAAAGATTATCAACAGCTTCAGGTAATTCGCCAAATGACAAAGGATATGAACTTTAATATTAAAATCATTGGGGCCCCTATAGTAAGAGAAGATGACGGGCTTGCCATGAGCTCAAGGAACGCATATCTTACACCTGAACAGCGCAAATCAAGCCTCTGCCTTTCCAGGTCGCTTGAAAAAGTAAGAAAAATGGTTAAACAAGGAGAAATAGATGCAGATGTTATCCTGCACAAAATAAATGAATTTATAAAAAGCTTTGAAGGAACTAAAATTGATTATTCTGCTCTGTGTGACCCTGAAACCCTTAATAATGTTAAAGAAGTGACAAGCAAAACACTGTTTGCCCTTGCTGTCATAATCGGGAAAACACGGCTCATAGACAATACGATTGTGGAACCGATTACTAATCCAGCACAATAATAACCCGGCATTCTTTAAAAAAAGAATGGTGCTCAATTATTTTTTCTATTTTTTCAGCATCAGTTTTATTTAAAATTATTGAATTTTTATCCTCTCCTATTCTCAGGCCCTTTAAAACAAGAGGATTTTTGCCTACTCTCTCATTTATCACAGCTTTTTCCATGCTGCAAAAATATTTACATACTCCATGCTGAACTGCATACTCTCGATTAATCAAAACTGAGCTGTATATTTCACCCCCATGCTCATCTTTAATTAAAGGGTAAAGCACTGGCTCGAACTTAAGTCCTCTGGCATCTAAAACAAGCCCTGTATACTTTCCTCTTTGTTTTTGAATCTCACTATTAGTCTCAATTGATTGTATCTCAGGAATCTGTGCTATCTCGTTAGGGAGTATAAGTTGAAGGAAGCCGCCGTACATGGAGGTTGCAACCTCAATCTCCAGTGCACCATCTGATGTGTAACGTTGCTTTATGACAGAAATATCAGAAATTGTGTTTTCGATTTGTGCCATAATATTATCATTTGATGCCCCAAAGTCTTTTACACTTTTCTCTGCTATTTTTATATTTTTAAGTATCTCAATAAGATTTTTATTTGCCTCTGTTTTTGCAGCACCGGGTATTGAATTTGAAGGCTTCTCCTTGTCTTCTTTTGATGGAGCAGCTTTCCCTTTAGCAGTAATAAATCCTGTACTCCAATTAATAGTTCCATTTTTAAGCTTTGTTATATACTCTTCTTTTAAGCAGGATCCCTTGCTGGCAGATACCTCATTTGCAAATAATAAGATCGGCTGACAAAATAAAAAGAACAAAAAAACTGATATGCCCTTCACTATTATTTTATGATGTTTTCTCTTTAATATAATTTTTAACATATTCAGCAACTCTTTCTAATTCTTCTGATTCAGGAAGTGTCGAAAAAATTTTCCCAAGACATCCTTTTGTCTGAATTTCTTTTACTGATTCAGAAAAATTGAGATCAAACACCCAGCTTATCTGAAGAAGTTTAAGATCATTCAGCCTTTTTACGAATTCATTCTTAACAACCTGTCCTTTAAGGATGGACTCCCACGCTTTTTTTGAAAACTCACCATCATCTTCAAGACCAAGATTAATAAATTTATTATTGTTCAAGTCTGCGGAAAAGTAATAATCTGTTACAACCGTCCAGATATCAAGTTTGTCTGCATCTCGTAACAGCTTTAACAAAAATAATGTATCCTGATCCATATCTACAGGCAGATCAAATGCATTATGAAAAAACACAAGGTCTAAAAGTATATTTTGCTCTTTATCAGAACAGAAACCGAGCAGATTCTCATCTTTGATAACTTCACATCCAAGTGCTGCATGATTTACTGATTGAGCATCAAGGAAAGTCCCGTATTCTTTATATTGCCTGAATCTTCCAATATCATGCAATAGAGCCGCTGACTCAGCAAGCATTGCTTGCTGGCTGGATATTGCAAGTTTGTCAGCAAGCATTAAAATTTCACTGCAAACTCTTTGAGTATGCTCTTTTTTTAAGAAAAAAGGATTGTTCTTTTCATCACTATTTAAAATAAAACCATCTGTATATTTTAAAAATTGTTCTTTTAAATAAATTAGATTTTGTTTATTCATTTAGACTTTTAAATATTGTTTCTCGATAAACTCAGTTATGCCTTCAATATCTTCTAAACCAAATTTTGGAACATCAGGGGCATAATCTGAATCAGTAACAAAAGCATCCAGGTTTTCATCATTCATGCACAATGGTGCTTCATGTCTGTCAGCGTTTCGAAAAATCTCAATTTTCGGAAGCTGTTTTTTCTTAAATCCTTCTACCAGGACAATATCCATATCAGAGAGATAGTGCTGGATCTCCTCTAATAATTCAAGTTCTTCATCTTTTACAAGCGCAACTAGTCCGGGGGCTATAACAAGAGTGGCATTTGCCCCGGCATTCCTGTGCCGCCAGGAATCTTTACCTTTTTTATCCATGTGAAAACCTTTATGCGTGTGCTTCACAGTTCCGACAATGTATTCTTTTTCTTTCAACTTCTTGATTATCTTCTCAATAAGTGTTGTTTTCCCTGAACCGGATTTCCCGACAATAGAAACTATATTCAATTTTATACCCTGTAAATTAATATTATTTTAAATAAAAATGTTAATGATTATGCAAAAAAAGTCAAGCAAAGTCTTAACTTAAATTTCTTTATTTTCTTTCATTATACTGATAAGTTTTTTAATATCCTTATCTGCTGTTTCTACATCAAGTGTACATCCACCTGCACCGTCATGCCCTCCTCCATGATACTCTGAAAGAAGCTTTCCAATATTTACACTACTTTGATTATTAAAAATACTTTTACCAATACTTACAAGTATCTTATTTTCATCATCCGGCTTATTTCTTATTGTAATACTTGCAATGGTTTCAGGAAAAAGATGATATGTAAAAAATCTGTTACCGGAAGGCGCCCTGTCAAAAGATCTGAAGTCTGTAACAGATATGTTCTCATGTATTTTTGTATGTTCCCTAAGATATCTTTCAAAAGCAATATCCTCTTTTATGACCTTTTCTGCCCTGATTTTTACTTCCTCATCTTCCATAATATCTTTGATTCCCTTGCTCCTCAATAAAGAAACAAGTTTATTCCAATATGGAAGATCTGATTCATCCTTATTTTTAACAGTCATGGAAAGAAGTATGTAAGGAAATTTTTGAGGATTAATAACCTGATCTTTAGTAAGCTTGGCCGCATCAATTATATCAGTCTCTTTTACCAGCTCATCAAAATTCTTCTTTAAAAGCCCTTTTATTTTATAATATTCATAAACAATCCCTGCTGCTGAAGGAGCTATTTTAAATGCGCCCGCAACTTTTGAAACCGGAACATTTGAAACATGATGATCAAACCACACAGAGCACCTTTTGTCGTAAGGAAGGTTTGCCATGATATCGCCAGGTTTAATATCAGCTGTGCCCTGCTGAACATCTCCGGGCTCAATCCATTTTACAGGTTCAGTTATATTTTCTGATTCTTCAATAAAAACCGCACACACAATTCCATCAAAATCCGGCCTTGTTACTATTCTCATAATTTATTTATTATAACCTCTGATTTTTTAAATAGTGATCTTCTAATTTCTGATTATATTCCAAAACAGGGACACTTTCATACGCAAATACGCAAAGGCAACACCAAAGAACAGCCTTTTATCATAGTTTGGATTTTCTATTTTCCCAAGAAAGGAAAGATAATGAACCTGGTCTGCCACACTGATAGTACATCCTTTTGCATGTATAAACCGTTTTTTTCCAAGAGTAAAACATTTTATCATAGATATAAAATTTTTTAAAAGCATATCATTGGATTTTGTTTTACCTTCATCAACTTGAGTTTTTGTTTTATAGCTTGATTCAATCTTTACCTTTTGCCCGTCAATTTCCCCTTCCCATGAAGTACAATCCCCTGCAAAAATAACTTTTTCTCCCTTTTCAAGATTAAGAGGTTTGTCAACTTTTCCAATTACAACACGGACTTTCTCCATTTTATCTTCCACATCAGGAGAAACTCCTTTAAAAATATGCATTGCCTCCTGCAAAGAACCAGGACATCCACCCCAACAATACTCCCGTCCTTCCGGGAATTTACCCAAAGTACATGAAACAGCTTTATGATCTTTAAAATAATCATCAATTCGCTCCATACAAAAAGCGAAATCTTTTGTTTTTTTCTGAATTTCATCAAGGGGGAAATCGCCTGTCACCTCAATCTCATCAAGATTCATTGGGCCGAACCCTCTTTGAGAGGTTAAATGCAGATGCTTTAAATCTTTAGGATTCACACTTACCATATGACAACAAACTGTATCCACAGCACAGGAATTCGTACCCATGATAATAGCACCAAGAGGATACGGCTCAGGAGTGAGCATCATTTTCTGCCCTGCAATAATCCCGTCTATGGCAATAAATTTTGGCTGGACCACTTCCTGTAGATCAGCAATTTTCTCTTCCAGATGAATATTATGATCAACAAGTCTGTGCCTGTCATCCTGTATACCAATAAAATTTTTTAAACTTAAAGTAAGCCGTGTCCACGGATGGGCTTTAAACTTGGGAAGATTAATCAAGAAATCACATTTTGTAACCGATTTTGGAATAAAAACTCTATCTCTTAGCCTGCCCTCTTTTTTAAGCTTAACAGGAACACTTTTCTCTTCATCAAAATAGTATGTTTTTGCTTTATGCTTTTTAATTACCTCAGGATAGCCTGCATTCTTGAAGCAAAACCTTGTGGGGATAGTTATGCCACATCGTTCCCCCACGCTTATCTCTTTTATATTTTCTGAAGTCTCTTTTAAAGCCTCAAGCATACCATCTAGAAATTCTTTGCGCGTAAAAGCATAGGGGAAAATTTCAGGGTGTGCAATAACTGTGTTTGGCTTTAAAAGAACATTCCCAAAAGGTTTAACTCCCAATTCTTCCATACCTTCTTTGATAATTTTAGAAATAAGCTTTGGGTCATAATCATTACAACGCCTTATAATTACCCTATGTTCAGACACGTTGGCCATCTCCCTTTAATAATTAATTCAATATCACAACAAGTTATTATTTATTCTATTTTTAACGCATTATATACAAATAAAACCAAT
>JAIOSM010000462.1 GCA_021107575.1 Desulfobacteraceae bacterium
AAATGTGTCAGGACAAATGTTTTTACTTGCTTGGCTTGCAATAAGACTCCGAGTTTTTAGGGAACTATGGTTTGATTTTGTTTTTTTATCAGATTAGTATTTCTTTTGTTGCAGTTTTTTTATAGATAATAAGGATTTTGATAATGAATGATAACAGAGTAGCAATTTATAAGTATAAAAGAGGCAATGAAGTAGTAAAAAAAGCGGTTGAAAAAGCTGATGCTTTTGAACACCTTCCTAAAAATGCAAAAGTTATAATTAAACCCAATATCGTTGTGTGGCTTAACGGGCCTTTTCCTAAATGGGGAGTGGTTACCACTTCTGCAATTATGGAAGAGACTGTGATTCTGCTCAAGGAGTATGGGATCAATGATATTTCCATTGCTGAGGGAAGCCTTCAGATAAATCCTGAGGAGAAACATATCGGGCAAAAATCTTTTGAAGGTTTAGGATATCAGAAACTGCAACAAAGATATGGTGTTAAACTTCTTGATGTGTGGGAGAGACCATTTGAAAAGGTGGAAATTGCAGATGGATTGAGCCTGAAAGTGAATACCGATCTTATGGCATCAGATTTTCTGGTTAATCTCCCGGTTTTAAAGACCCATGCCCAGGTTAAGGTAAGCCTTGGCATAAAAAATCTTAAAGGATTTTTAAATGTTGCCTCAAGGAAAAAATGTCATAATGCGAATTTTGAAAAAGGTCTGGAATACATGATATCGTGTCTTCCAAAATTTTTACCGCCTTCGGCCACAATCATAGATGGTATCTATACTATAGAACGCGGACCTTCTTTTGATGGCAAATCCAGAAAAAGCGATCTTGTTATCGCCTCTTCAAATGTTCTTGCTGCTGATATGGTGGGAGCAAAAGTACTTGGGCATGATCCTTGTGATATCTCTTATTTTGTGCAGGCAGCGGAAAATCAGGGGCTTTCAATTGATCTTACTGATATAGAAGTTCTGGGAGAAAAGATTGAAGAAGTAGCAGCTTTTCATCAATATACCTTCCCCTTTAACAAAGATAATACATTGCCTTCCAGCATGGAAAAAATGGGAATCAAAGGACTAAAATTTCATAAATACGATTCAACTTTGTGTACCTATTGCTCTCCTTTAATTGGCAAGCTTCTGACAATAATAGCAATGTCTTATAAAGGGGAACCTTTTGATGATGTGGAGTTTTTAACAGGCAAGCGACTGAAACCTTCGCCAGGTATGAAAAAAAGTATTCTTGTAGGACAATGTATGTGCGCTCTTAATAAAAACCATGAAGGTATGCAGGAGATTGTTAAAGTTAAGGGTTGTCCACCTGATCCTAAAGAAGCTGCAAAGGCAATGAAAGGGATCGGCATTGATGTAGATCCTTCCTTTTTTAGTAATTTTGAAATGGACGGAGCTCTTATGATGAAGCGTTATAAAGACAAATCTGAGTTTGATGAATCTTATTACGAGATTGAATAAAGCCTTAATATACAGGAGGATATAAATGGCAAAATTTATCAGCATAAGGAATATCAGGTTTATGATCAAAGAGGTTTTTGATGTAAAATCTCTTACCATTCACGATTACTATGGCAATCATAATGAAAAAATGTTTGATATGGTGATTGATGAAGCTTTGAAACTTGCTGTTAAATTGATGTATCCTGTTCTTGAAGAAATGGATAGAAACCAGCCTGTGCTTGAGGGTGGCGAGGTTAAAGTCCACAAATCTGTAAAAAAAATCATGAAAGAGTTTGGCCAGGGCGGCTGGATTGCATCCGGGTTTTCAGAAGAGCATGGCGGTGACCAGATTCCAATTATTATAAGAGGGATAGCAAGCTTTATTTTTGCAGCATCTAATTATTCTGCCAGTGCCTATCCTTTGCTTACAACCGGTGCTGCTGATTTAATAACTTCATTTGGCAGTCAGGAGTTGATTGATACATATGTTGGAAAAATGCTTGATGGTGAATGGCAGGGAACAATGGCTTTAACAGAACCCCAGGCAGGAAGTTCTTTGTCTGATATTACTACAAGCGCTGTACCGGATAAAAACGGCAGATTTAAAATCAAAGGAGTAAAAATTTTTATATCCGCAGGCGATCATGATGGTGTTGAGAACATCATTCACCTTATGCTTGCAAAAATTGAAAACGCGCCACCCGGAGCAAAAGGGATTTCTTTGTTTGTTGTTCCCAAAAAACGGTTTGATGACCTTGATGGCAAGGGAAAAGGAAAGCTTGTTTCCAATGATATAACAACAACTTCGGTTTACCATAAACTTGGTTATAGAGGCACCCCGGCAGTAGAAATATCAATGGGTGAAAAAGATAATTGTTATGGATGGCTTGTGGGTAAAGAAAATCAAGGCCTTATCCTGATGTTCCAGATGATGAATGAGGCTAGAATTAGTGTAGGCTTAGCTTCATGTGCTATTGCATCAGCTGCCTATTTAGCTGCCCTTGAGTACACTGAAAACAGACCCCAGGGAAGGCCTGTTACAAATAAGGATTCGCAGATTAAACAGATTCCGATTATTGAACACGCTGATGTTAAAAGAATGCTTCTTTTTCAAAAATCTATTGTTGAGGGTTCTTTATCTCTTATTCTTCAGTGCTGCATGTATGCTGATCTTATAAAGGTTACAACAGGCGCGAAAAAAGAAAAATATGAACTTTTGCTGGATCTTTTAACCCCTGTTGCCAAAGCATTTCCATCGGAATACGGAATTTTGTCCACCAGCACTGCAATACAATGTTTTGGAGGCTATGGATATTGTGATGACTTTCCTGTTGAACTATATTTCAGAGATATCAGAATTCATGCCATTCATGAAGGTACAACCGGCATCCAGGGAATGGATCTTCTGGGAAGAAAAATTGTAATAAAGGATGGTAAGGCAGGATTATTTTTTCTTGAAGAGGTCAAGCAGACCATTAAAATTGCAATGAAAGTTCCGGAGCTTGAGTTTTTTGCCGGGCAATTGGAGAGTTCAATGAAACAACTTGAAAAAGTTGTTGGTTTTCTTTTTAATATTGCCGGGAAAAAGGGAATTGATACCTATCTTTCTGATGCAAGCCTTTTTCTCGAATTTTACGGGTTGATTGTTATTTCATGGCAATGGCTGATCCAGGGAATTGCAGCAGAAAAGGCTTTATCTAAAGACTCCTCGAAAAAGGATAAGAATTTTTATCAAGGTAAGCTTTTTACAATGAATTATTTTTTTAGATATGAGCTGCCAAAAATTTATGGATTAGCTTCAAGACTCATGGATGGAGATAATCTTACGATTAATATGAAAACAGAATATTTCAAAGATTAAAAAGGACTTTAAAATGGGAAAAATTATATTCAAGCAAGTAGAAAGTATTGGATATCTTACTTTGAACAGACCGGATAAATATAATGCTGTTGATGAAGAAATGCTTTGTGAGTTTGAAGAATTTATCAAAGATAGAATGTATGATAACAGCGTATCAGTTCTTATCCTTGATGGGGGTGATGCAAAGGGCTTTTGTGCAGGCCTTGACATGAAGACTTTCGGGCTTGAAATTTTTTCCATGCAGCCTGTAGATGCTTATAATGCCCAGGCAAGGTTATCAAGAATGATGCTTGGATTAAGAAAAATACCACAACCAGTAATTTGCTGTGTTCACGGAGCTGCGGCGGGAATCGGGTTTTCTCTTGCCATGGCTTCAGATCTCCGCATTTTAGCTGATAATGCTAAATTCAGTGCGGCATATATCAACATTGGATTAGGCGGTGCTGATATGGCTTCTTCATATTTTCTTCCAAGACTTATTGGTTCAGGAAGGGCTAATGAATTTCTTTTAACCGGCAATTGGTTGGAGGCAGAGGAGGCAATGAGCCTGGGATTCGCAAGCCGGATTGTTACCAAAGACAAAATGATTGAAACTGCAACAGGACTTGCAAAGGTTATGGCAGGCAAAAATCCTATGGGACTTAGAATGACAAAAGAGGCTATTAATATTAACATTGATGCGGGAGGGCTTGAGGCATCTCTTCAAATGGAGGACAGAAATCAGATGATGCTGGCTTTTGGAATGCATGTTAATCAAGAAAAAAAGGACTAATCCCCTTTTTATTTATTATTTATTGCATCCTGAATGATTTGTGCTAATTTATCATCGTCAAATGGTTTTTGGACTATTGCATGGAGTTCAACCTTTTTTGCCTGTTCTTCAGAGATTGAGGCTATATTTCCGGAACTTATAATTATTGCAATCTTGTTATTAATGTTTTTCACTTTTTTTGCAAATTCAAGACCATTCATTTTGGGCATTTGAAAGTCAGTAACTACAACATCATATCGCTTACTATTTTCGCTAACAGCTTTTAGTGCTTTTTCAGGTGAGTTAAAAACATCAACAGTGTAACCATAATCTGAAAATAATTCTCCAAACGATTCAGTTATCAAATTTTCATCATCAAGCAGAAGAATATTCCCCTGCCCTTCTACTCTATCGTGAGGTATGGAGGTTTCTATATATTGTGCTTTGTCAGTCACCGGGAAATATATTTTAAATGTTGTACCTTTTCCAACTTCACTTTCAACCTTGATGTCACCGCCAGAAGATTTGACAATACCATGAACAGTAGAAAGCCCAAGGCCAGTACCTTTCTCTTTACCTTTTGTGGTGTAAAAGGGATTGAAGATTTTTGTTAAAACCTCAGGAACCATTCCCATTCCTGTATCGCTGACACTAAGTTCAAAAAAAGTTCCCTGTAAGAGATTGCCTGCTATACCCGTAAAGTTATTAAGCTCAACAGGTGATAAACTAATTTCTATTACCCCTTTATTATGATCCTCCATTGCGTATTGTGCATTTGTACACAGATTCATAATTACCTGATGAATCTGTGTTGAATCAGCTAAAATATGATAATTACCTGCATTAATGTCAGTTTTTATTTCAATACTGGTAGATGTTGTACTTCTGATAAACCGCAGTGCTTCTTTCAAAATCAAATCAAATCTTACAGGATAAAGGGTCTCTTCCTTTTGTCTGCTGAATGTAAGCACCTGATTGATCAAGGCTGCTGCCCTGTCAGTGGCACTTAATATATTAATCAGGCTGTTCTGATTTTTTTTTGGGAGAGATTTTTTATCCATCATTAAAAGTTTAGCATTGCCGGAAATAGCTGTAAGTATATTATTAAAATCATGGGCAATGCCGCCGGCCAGATGTCCGATTGCCTCAAGCTTTTGTGCCTGAAGGATTTGTACTTCAAGGTTTTTCTGCCTTTTTCCAGCTTCTTTTCTTTCAGTGATATCCCGGGCAAGACCGCTGAACCCTACTGGGTTTCCATCATCATCTAATAGTAGTGTTATGGACGTATCAATAGACTTTTTTTCTCCACTTTTAGTAACAATATCGTATTCAGTAAAATCTCTACCTGATTTTTCCTTATATAGATGGTTATATGCATTGAAAACAGCGGGAATTGTTTCTTTGGATATGTATGCTCTATAATTTAGGCCCATGAGATCTTCTCGTGGATATTCGAGAATTTCACAAGTTGAATCATTAAAGAACATTAAATTGCCAGACAAATCAACTTCAAAATAACTTTCATCCATCTTTTCAAGTATAGATTGATATTTTTTTTCACTTGCAAGCAAAGCTTTTTGTTCTTCGTTTAAGTCTTTATTTAATTCAAGGGCTTCTGCATACTTATGCTTTGTTGCTTTCAAGTCCTTAAGCAATTTAATATTTTTTAGGAACAAGTAAATGCTGTAAAGCAACACCCCCGAGCCTGCAAGGATCGATAGGCTAATCATAATTCCATAATTATCCATAAATATGTGCTTTTAGTATATAATTGATGGTGATTTGAAATTGTCTGTTATTTATACCATAAAGCTAATTTATTTGAAACTATAAAATTAGTATAATGTCTTTTCATTAAAGCAATTTGTCTTAAGTTAAATCATGCTTTTAATGAAATCTCTTTTTACTCTTATACCTTTTAAGCTTTTTTTAGTCTTCCCTTTATAAGTTGCGTTAAATTACAGTTGCATAGTTAGTTTTATTTTGATAGTAACAATAGATTGGAGTTTAACAATTGCCAGAAGGCAATTTAAAAAAAATAGTTTAGCATATTAAATACAAAGCCATGAAGGTTAATATCCTATTGAAGGGATAGATTGATTTTTGTGGCTTTTTTGTTTTTAAAAAAGGAGAAAGAATGAAAAACATATCACAGTACCTGTTAGCCCTGATATTGGTTTTGTTTTTTACAACAGACCTTTTTGCAGGTGATTTAAGAACTATTGTTGATGCAGCAGGAAGAAAAGTAGAAATTCCAAAAAAAATTGAACGTGTTATCTGTTCAGGTCCCGGTTGTTTAAGACTTCTTGTATACCTTCAGTCCCAGGATAAAATTGTTGCAGTAGACAACATGGAAAAAAGAAAAAGTATCTTTGATGCAAGACCCTATGCGCTTGCCAATCCTCAGTTTAAAGAATATCCTCTTTTTGGAGAATTTCGAGGGCATGATAATCCTGAATTGATCATGGGTTTAGAACCATTTCCCCAGGTTATTTTTAAAACATACTCATCCATGGGATATGACCCTGTTAAGCTTGAGAAAAAAACAGGAATCCCTGTTGTTGTGTTAAATTATGGAGATATGTTTAAGTACAGAAAGGATTTTTTTAATGCCATAAGAATCATAGGCAAGGTTATGGATAAGGGGGAAAGAGCAGAAGAACTTATTGCGTTTTTTAAAGCGCAGAGGAAAGAATTAGAACAGCGCACAGCCAATGTTACAGAATCAGAAAAAAAATCCTGTTTTGTTGGTGGAATTGCATTCAAAGGTCCTCATGGGTTTCAGTCTACTCAGCCACTCTATCCT
Source organism: Desulfobacteraceae bacterium (assembly GCA_021107575.1). Taxonomy (GTDB): domain Bacteria; phylum Desulfobacterota; class Desulfobacteria; order Desulfobacterales; family Desulfobacteraceae; genus JAIOSM01. The sequence continues at coordinate 6,864 of JAIOSM010000462.1, forward strand.
CCTTTTCTCTTTATTAATGCAAAAAATGTTGCTGCATTGGAAAAAACAGGAAAGAGTTTGAGCAACTCTATTATTTCAAAAGAAAGTCTTGTTAAATGGGACCCTGAAATTTTGTTTCTGGATCTTTCAACCCTGCAAATGGGAAATGATGCAGGAGGACTGCGTGAACTTAAAACTGACCCTGTATATCAAACCCTGACGGCTGTACAAAAAGGCAATGTTTTTGGTGTTCTTCCCTATAACTGGTACACGAGAAATTTTGGCTCGATTCTCGCCGATGCCTGGTATGCAGGAAAGTTGCTCTATCCTGATAAATTCTCAGACCTTGATCCTGCTAAAAAAGCTGATGAAATTTACACATTTCTTGTGGGCAAGCCTGTTTTTCCTCTTATGAATAAGGCATTTCAGAACATGGCATTTAAAAAAGTCCCTTTAAATTAAAGCTTTTGGAGTTGATATGCATTTTGATGATGGAGTTTTGCCTGAAGAGTATTCCCGATATATTGGGAAAAAGATCATATTTATTACAATCGCATTGATATGCCTTGTGTTAATATTTGTTGTCGGTATTTCATTGGGCGCTGTAAAGATTTCTTTTATTGATGTTGTAAAAAGCCTCGCAGGAGTGACTATCTCAAAGCGATTTGATATTATTATTTTTAATATCAGGTT
>JAIOSM010000274.1 GCA_021107575.1 Desulfobacteraceae bacterium
AAAAAGTACTTGGATTTGTTATGGTTAATTCCTGTTTTTAGTTATGGCTTTAATAAAAAATAACCTTTGATGGATTTTGTTTGATGAATTCCAGATTGAAAAGAAAAAATTTTCTGTTGTGCTGTGTGGCGATATTTTTTGCAGGATCGTTTGTGTTTGGATTCCCCGGAGTAATGGCATCATACTGGCAGGAAACTTTTGATGTTGGGAAAGAAGATGTCGGAAGATTGATGTTTTTTATTCTCATTGGGACTGGTTGTTCAATGTATCTTACAGGCAAACTCCAGGAAAAAATTAAATATCATTATTTAATATTTTTTGGTAATTTTATCTGTGCTGTTGCCATGTTTTGTGCAGGCTTTGCAACTTCCATGACTGGAGCATATGTCTGGGCAGTTGTGACAGGATTTTTTTGTGGATTTGTTTATATCCCTGTATTGACAATAGTTCAACACCTTTACCCGGAGAACAAAGGAATTTCAACAGGGATGGTGAATTTGCTTTTTGGAGGATCTGCTGCAATAGTTTCACCCTTTCTTACAATCTTGCTTTTATCTTATGGTGCAGTTGTTATGACAAGCATTGCAGCATTACTATGTTTAGCAATTTCAGCAGCGGCTTCATTCTTTATTCGTTCACCTGATAATGTTTCAGGAGAAAAACAAAAACCTGTTACAGCAGAAGATCAATCCCGTATTTTAAGTTTTAAAGAGACACTCCGGTTAAAACCTTTTTGGCTGCTTTGGGGTGTATGGGCACTGGCAGGAGCAGGAGGTATATCCATGATACCACTTTCTGCTTCCTATGGAGGCTTTCTCGGGCTCAGCCTTGACCAATATGTCTGGATTCTTATTGGTTTCAGTATTACCAATGGTGCAGGGCGCTTGATCTGTGGCAGACTTGCAGATTATTTTGCCCATCAAAAAATACTTATGGTATGTTTCTTAATATCAGGCTCAGCATACATTATACTCATATTTTCAACCAACCTGGTTGTTGTGTCTTTATTGGCTGCTTGTGTCGGACTTGCTTTCGGGGCAATGTTTGCAGTATCAGCACCTCTTGTATCTAATTGCTTCGGGCTTGTTAATTTTGGCAGAATATTTGGGCTTGTCTTCACAGCGTATGGGTTTGTTGCAGGATTTTTAGGTCCGTGGCTCAGTGGCTTCATACTTGATTTAAACTCTGGAAATTTTCCGGTTGTTTTTATTTATCTCGCACTTTTTTACTTTATCGCTTCAGTCTTCATTATAAAAATCAAACCGGTTGATTTTAGTTAGCTTAATAATTATCAAGGTTCACGATACAGCGCCAGGATTCCTGAACGGGCAAGTTTTTTAATGCTAAAAGGTTTTAATAACTCCAATAACGTATCAATTTTATTTTCCATGGCAACAATTTCTATAATAATATGTTCCATGCTCTGATCAATAATTTTGCCTTTGAACTTTTCAATGATATCTAATAGTTTTTTTCTGTTATCAGAATTTGACTTAACATATATAAGAGCCATTTCCCGTTTTACTGCCTCTTCACCGGTCATATCTCTCAATTTAATTACATTGACCAACCTTTTAATTTGTTTCATGCACTGATCAAGTTGAACAGGATGTGCTTTAGTAGTAATAGTAATCCTTGAAATATCAGGGTCAGCAGTAGGGGCTCCGCAAATGGTTTCAATATTATACCCTCTTCCTGCAAACAGTCCTGTGATTCTCGCTGTCACACCCGGTTCGTTTTCAACCAGCATGGTTAATATGTATTTTTTTTGTTCCATGAACAAATTCACTATCAATCCTGTGTTAATTTGTAAAGAGTTTGATAAGACAATATTTTTAATCAGCATTTTTTTGGATATGTTCTCTAAACTTTGATATTGACTTTATGCCCTTGTTTTGATTATATATAAAGTTTGATTTATTTTATATTGATAATAATACTATAAGCTTAACAATGAATAATATGCAGATTATACGTGGTTTTAGAGATATTCTTCCTGAGAATATCAAATTATGGCAAAAGGTTGAAAAGGAAGCGAAAGAGCTTTTTGAGGATTTTGGATTTGATGAGATTCGGCTGCCAGTTCTTGAAAAAACAGAAGTCTTTGCAAGAAGTATTGGCGAAGCAACTGATATTGTTGAAAAAGAAATGTATACCTTTCCCGACAGAAAGGGCGACAAACTTACATTAAGACCGGAAGCTACTGCATCAATGGTCAGGGCATATGTTCAGCATAAAATGTATGCATCTGATCCTGTGAGAAAATTTTATACCATCGGACCCATGTTTCGACGGGAGCGACCTCAAAAAGGAAGGTATCGCCAGTTCTATCAGATTGATGCAGAGATTTTTGGTGTTGAGTCAGCCTATGTTGATGCAAATCTTATTTTTTTACTCAATGAATTGTTTAGCAGACTTGGACTGAGTGATCTAAAAGCTCATATAAATTCTCTTGGCTGCCCTGATTGCAGACCTGATTTTCAAAAAGCGCTTTTAAATTTACTTGAATCAAAAAAAGAAGAGCTCTGCCCTGATTGTATAAGACGTAAAGAGAGCAATCCTTTAAGAACTCTTGATTGTAAGGTGCCCCAATGTAAGGAAGCTTTGAAAGAGGCTCCCACAACTTTGGATTTTCTTTGTAAAGAATGTCATGGTCATTTTGAGACAGTAAAAAGAGTACTTAAACAACAGAATGTTGAATTTATAGAAGATAAAACTCTTGTCAGAGGGCTTGATTATTATACCAGAACCGCCTTTGAAATTCAGACAACAAGCCTTGGTGCTCAAAGCGCAGTGGCAGGCGGAGGGCGGTATGATCTGCTTGTAAAAGAAATGGGCGGCCCTGATATTCCGGCGATTGGTTTTGCAATCGGGTTTGACAGGCTTGTTGAAGTTATGGAAGCTCTTGAAAAAAGTGCTGATAAGCAATTGCTCGATCTTTTTATTATAGCTTTGGGAGACGCGGCAACTGAAAAAGGATACTACTGGTCAACTGATTTAAATCTTAAAGGCATAAGATGCGAGATTGATTATAGAGGTAAAAGCTTAAAAGCCCTTATGAAAAGAGCTGATAAACTTGGTGCAAAATATGTTCTTATTGCAGGGGAAAAAGAGATTAAAGAAAATGCACTGATATTAAGAAATATGAATACAAGAGAGCAGATATCAATTAGTGCTGATAATCCAGTGGCAGATATTGTCGGGGCTTTTAAAAAGAATAATTAATTTTACAGAGGAATATAAGTGACTGATTTATTAGGGAGTATGAAGCGGACCCATAATTGCGGCGAACTGAGAGCAGAAGATATTGGAACTGAAGTTATACTCATGGGCTGGGTGCAGCGTCGTCGTGACCATGGTGGTGTCATTTTTGTAGATTTTCGTGATCGTTACGGTATAACCCAGATAGTTTTTAATCCTGAAATTGCTAAAGAAATGCATGCAAAAGCACAGGAATTAAGAAGTGAATATGTATTGGGCGTAAGAGGCAAGGTTGAGAGCAGACCTGGTGATATGCTTAATCCAAACATGGTTACCGGTGCAATCGAGATTCTTGTTGAAGAATTAAAAATATTTAATAGAGCTGAAACTCCACCTTTTCAGGTTGAAGACAGAATAGAAGCTTCAGAAAATATTCGTTTGAAATATCGACATATTGACCTGAGACGTCCACGACTTCAGAACAATATTATAATAAGAAGCAAGGTTGCCAAAATCATAAGAAATTATTTTGATGATCAGGGGTTCCTTGACATTGAGACTCCGGTTTTAACAAAAAGTACTCCGGAAGGAGCAAGAGATTATCTTGTTCCAAGCCGTGTATGTCATGGTGAGTTTTTTGCTCTGCCGCAATCTCCCCAGCTTTTTAAACAAATGCTCATGATCAGTGGATTTGAAAAATATTATCAGATAGTCAGATGCTTTAGAGATGAGGATTTAAGAGCTGACCGCCAACCTGAGTTTACCCAGATTGATGTTGAAATGTCATTTATTGATGAAGAAGATATTATTAAGGTCGCAGAAGGTCTTGTCCAGAAAATTTTTAAAGAGGTTGTTGGGATTGAGTTGGAAAGCTCTTTTAAAAGACTGACTTATGATGAAGCTATATCAAGATATGGCCTTGACAGACCTGACCTGAGATTCGATCTTGAGCTTAAGGATATTTCCGATATTGTAAAAGACGCTGGTTTTAAAGTTTTTGCAAATATTGTAAAACAGGGTGGGCTTGTAAAGGGAATCAATGCAAAAGGCTGCAACAACTTCACAAGAAAAATAATTGATGAATTGACTGAATTCGCCGGAATTTATAAAGCAAAAGGACTTGCCTGGATTAAGATAAATGAAGATGGATGGCAGTCCCCAATTGTAAAGTTTTTTTCTGAAGAAGAGAAGCAAGCTATAAAAGAAAGGCTTGATCTTGAAGTCGGGGATATTGTGTTTTTTGTCGCTGACAGACCTGAAATTACCAACGAAGCATTAGGGCAGTTAAGAAATGAGCTTGCCCGACGCCTTGAACTTGTGGATAATAAAGCTGAAAATAAAGTTTTTGAATTTGTATGGGTTACGCATTTTCCTCTTGTTGAATATGATGCGACTGAAAAAAGATACCAGGCGCTGCATCATCCTTTTACTTCACCTGTAGAGGAGGATATGGATAAACTTGAAACCGATCCCCTTAAAGTTAAATCAAGAGCATATGATATGGTGTTAAATGGGGTTGAAATTGGTGGGGGAAGTATCCGTATTCATTCTGATAAGTTACAGCAGCAAGTTTTGAAGATGCTTGGTATAGATGAAAAAGAGGCAAAGGAAAAATTTGGTTTTCTCCTTGATGCTCTGGTATCAGGAGCACCGCCCCATGGTGGTATTGCTTTTGGTTTAGACAGGCTTGTAATGCTTTTATGCGGAGAAGATTCTATTAGAAACGTAATTGCATTTCCGAAAACTCAGAAAGCAACCTGTCTTTTAACCAGCGCACCATCTGTTGCTACAATAGCTCAACTTCAGGAGCTTTCCATCAGAGTTGCTAAAAAAGAACCAACAGCAGAATCAGAGGACTAATGATTGAACTGTTATCTTCTTTTTATTTGAAGGATTGGTGTATTAAAAACCAGGGCTGATGTTTCTTCCCCTCGCTGGATTTCAAGGCTGAGAGCGTCTCTGTCAATTTCAAAGTATCTGGAAATCACTTGAATAATATCATTTTGAAGGTCTTTTAATGTGTTATCATTGATTTCCAGTTTGTCATATATAAGTGCAAATTGAAGCCTTTTTTTTGCCTGACTTTTGCTGCTTTCTTTATTCTGACTGGTAAACATTTTGATTAATTTACTGAGCATGGGATAATCCTTATTTAGTAAATCCGAATTTTTTACTTATCGTATTCCACATTCCTGTCTTATGTGTAGGAACTTCAATAGGCAAGTCAGTTTCACCATTCAATCTTCTTGCAATTCGGGTAAAGGCAAGACCTGCTTTGGACTCTTTTTGTAAAACTAAAGGCAGTCCCATGTTTGAAGCGGTTAATACATATTCATCCAGGGGAACAAGTCCCGCAAGTTCAATTGAGAGCACATCAAGGACATCTTCATGGCTGAGCATTTCACCTTTTGCAACTCTTGCAGGCTCAATTCTGTTAATTAAGAGTTTTGGTGTAATGGATTTAGAATAAAGAAGGCCTATGACCCTGTCAGCATCCCGAACTGCAGAGACATCAGGAGTGCATATGACTATAGCCTCATCTGCACTGACCACTGAATTTTCAAACCCTCGTTCAATGCCCGCAGGTGAGTCCATGATTATATAGTCAAATTCTTTTTTAAGCATTTTTGCGACACGTTTAACACCTTTTGTTGTGAGGACATCTTTGTTATCACTCTGGGATGCAGGTATCAAAAAGAGATTATCAATCCTTCTGTCTTTGATTGCAGCCTGGCTGATTTTACATCTGTTATTGACAACATCGACTATATTAAAAACAATTCTATTTTCAAGCCCCATTATAACGTCAAGATTTCTTAAGCCTATATCCATGTCAATAACAGCAACTCGGTTGCCTTGCATGGCAAGAGCCGCTCCAATAGAAGAAGTGGCAGTGGTTTTGCCAACTCCTCCCTTACCTGATGTTATTACTAATATTTTTCCGTCCAATTAACACCTCTTAAAACTATATATTACATTGCTTCAGGCCAGGGTATCTTTGCAAACGGGTTTGCTTTAAGATAATCCTGAACAATAATTTTATTTTTATCAACACAGGCAAATTCAGCTTTATTGCCTGGTGTTTCATCTCCTCCAACTGCTGTAATGCCACTAATTTGAATCTGTGTAGGGTTAAACTCAAGAGCAAAAATAATTGCATTCTCATTGTCAGGCAGTCCGGCATGTACTTTTCCTTTAAGTTTTCCTAAAATAATTACATCTCCGCCTGCTGATATTTCCGCTCCCGGGTTAACATCCCCTGCAATAATAATATGTTTTTTTGATTCTATTTTTTGTCCTGATCTTATTCTCCCCTTTAGCATGAGCACATCACTTCTGTGAAACATCCATGGTTTTGAAGAATCAGTCTTTTGTTCTATTGTTTGTTCAGGTATATATGTTGAAATCTGCCCCACTTTAAATTTCTTTGTTAAATAAGATTTAATATTTTCAATTACGTGATCGTATCCTTTAACTCCATCAGTGTCAATTACAACCTTTGCATTTTGAGCAAGATGCTTTAAGTTTTCAAAGAGGACAGACAACTCTCCCTTTATAGAGTCTTCCGGCATGGATGGATCAAGGGTGAGTTTGAAACCATTCCCTGATCCTTTTAGTTTTACAGAGTTTGAGGTTTCAGTATTTGTTTTATCATTTCTATTATTCATTAAAAAATGCCTTGTTGAGTCAGTCCTTAAAGATCATAAAGTATATTATTAAAGTCATTAAAGTCAATTTATTTTTTTCTTGACATCCTGAGCAGCTTTTGTGTTATTGAAGGAGGTCAGGTTGTTTTTATCATTTTATTCCAGGTAATTGACCGGGCAGAGCTATGTTTTGAAGTTCGAAGAGGAGGGAATAATGATTCTTGATGATAAATCAGTAACACAAGCTGTGTTTCATCCTCGGCCAGAGGAGTATGAATATTCCCCAATGGGACTCCCAACTTTAACACCATCTGATGGTGCAGAGATCGCCGGCTACCTTCACGAGTGCCAATCAAGTGACACTCTTCTGATTTTTTTTCATGGAAACGGAGAGATAGCGGCAGATTATGACTCTTTTGTCTCGATATACACCGACCTTGGTGTTTCCTGCTGGATTATCGATTATCGGGGGTACGGTAGAAGTACTGGCACACCATCGTTTCTTGCCATGTTTACGGATGCAGATGCTATCCTTGCTGACGTCCCCCGCCTTGGAGCTGCGATCAACCGAAAGTTCGGGCAAATCATTGTCATGGGGCGTTCGCTGGGGAGTGCATCTGCAATACATCTTGCTTCAACTCACCCATCTTCCTTGGCTGGTCTCGTACTCGATAGTGCATATGCAGATGGTCTTGCACTTATCACCAGACTTGGTGCCCCAGGTATTTCACGGAAAGATGCACCCAATTTCAAAGATAATATTGACAAGATACGGCAATGCCAACTGCCCACACTCATAATTCATGGTACAGATGATTGGATTATTCCCATAACTGATGCCAGGGCCCTTTTCAAGGATTGCCCAAGCGAGTCAAAGCGCATGCTGGAGGTAAGAGGAGCAGGGCACAATGACCTGCTTCTTGTGGGTTTCTCAGAATATTGCAGGGAATTAAAGGACTACTTTGTTCGACTAAATGTATGAAATTATGAAAGGAGTGAAACAATGCCATCTTTTGGTGAGCCAAAACTCAAGCTAAACTATTCACTTGCTACAGAAAAACAAGCCATAAATAACTGGTTTTCAAACCGCAATGTGCCTGAAAAAGAAGATAGCAAATTGCTTTTAGCCAGCTGGAACATTGCTAACCTTGGAGAACAGAAGCGCTATGACAAAGATTTAAAATTAATAGCGCATCTGATGTCACGCTTTGATTTGATTGCAGTTCAAGAAATCAAGGACAACCTTGATCATTTATCAGAAGTTGTAAAATATATGGGTGGGAAATATGATTGGATTGTGAACGATACAGGGGGAAATAATGAAAGATTAGGGTTTGTCTATGACTCTGAGAAAATCAAGACAGGTAGATTATTTGCTGAAATTGCAATCCCGGAGAGAGAATTTATCAGGCATGATGTCGTGGTTTCCTATGAGAAAAGGCGTAAAAAAATGGTGGAAGTCTACTTCCAGCATGAATTTACACCGTTTGATCGAAATCCTTTTATCGGTACGTTTGAAGCTGGTAAAGTCAGTTTTACTTTAGTTAATGTTCACCTCTATTTTGGTGGATTTAAAAATGCATCCAACATTGAGGAACGTGCCAAATATGCACGCCGGGTACTGGAAATTTTAATGCTGTCTAAATGGGCAAATAAAAGGCGCAAAGGCAAGAACACATACGATCCCAATATTATATTGTTGGGAGATATGAATGTCCCGAAAATGGATAGCTCAGAAGCTGCCTTTCGTGCCCTCAAGAAATCCGGGCTGGAACCGCAAGATTTTTATACTAAAACCGGCGGTTCTAATCTTTCCGGCAACAAGACCTATGATCAAATGGCAATTACAGAGGGCCCGATTAAGAATAAGCTGATAGATTATGATGTGTTTGATTTTGATGCTGCAATTTTTGCAGAAAAATGGGCTGAATTGGTTGAGGAATATGGTGATAAAAAAGCTGTTTCCAAGTTTAACAGCTATGTTAAATTTTATATATCTGACCACCGTCCTTTGTGGATGCAGTTGGATGTATCCTAAGATGCTATTGAACCCAATAGATGGATTAGTTTAACCCATGCTGCGAGAAGCAGGCACCTCCACTCCAATAGATGCTACTGTATCTCTTATGAAAAGTGAACAGCTATTTGTGTTTGTATTTGTTGAAGATACTATTGAAATTGTAAAGTTTTTTGAAATTCATGAATCATGCAGTATCTGTAACTGTTAGGTAAGCCTAATATCGAGCACTGGAAGATTAAATAATGGTGGAAAAATTAAATTTCAATACCCAACAATGATAGACAAAAGGCTCTCGCAATTCCTGATTTGAAAATTTAAAAAAATTAGAAATACAGGACTGTTGATTTTGAATATTGTACACATGAAAATATTGAATTAACCCCAATAATATCATATCAAGTCAACTCTCTTTGTACAAAATGCGATACTTCAAAAACAAACAAATTAGTGAACACCCCACCCACTTTGCGGGTGAAGATTCACCCTTGACATGTAAGAAACAATTTTATATATACCTTATATTAAGAAGCAAGTTTTTCTCGATATAGACACTTCAATTGGCGGACAAATCAAAGTGCCTGCAACCCAGCCTTGGCCTCATCTGCGACTCATTTTTTGAAATTGATAAACGTAACGGATAAATAGTATTCGTTAAAAATGAAAGGTTAAATTCATGAATGTGTTTAAAAAATGGTTCAATGATTGTGGTTTGGTATTGGGTCGTTGCTGGATTCTAATAGTGATGACTCTCGTGTTGACGCTGATGATTCCCCGGTTGGCATTTTCTGCGGATAGCTGGATTGAAACCGGATCTTTGAATGCGGGCCGCCACAACCATACGGCGACCCTGCTGAGCAACGGAAAGGTTCTGGTGGCTGGAGGCGTATACAGAGAGGATATCAATACCGATCAAGTTTTCCTGGACAGCGCGGAACTCTACGATCCTGTAGCAGGATCGTGGTCTACCACCGGTTCAATGACCACTCCTCGCGAAAGCCATACGGCGACCCTGCTGAGCAACGGAAGGGTTCTGGCAATTGGGGGGATGCCTGGGGGATCGGGTGGCAGCTCTGGTTATGCAATGGACACCGCAGAACTCTACAACCCAGATACCGGGACGTGGTCCTTAACAGGCTCTCTGGCAACTGCCCGGGCTTACCACACCGCGACCCTGCTGAGCAACGGAAAGGTGCTGGTGGCATCGGGTTGGAATAACTCTGGTTTTGTTGGAAGTGCGGAATTATACGACCCGGACACAGGCACGTTCTCTGCAACAGGGTCACTAAACGTAGCGCGGGATTACTTCAATGCCCTTCGTTTGGCAGACGGAAAAATTCTAGTTATAGGTGGTTACGCTGGAACTTTCCTGGACAGCGCCGAGCTTTACGATCCGGTTTCAGAAATTTGGAGCCTTACCGGCTCCCTCGGAACAGGGCGTTTTAAATGCAGTGCCACTCTTCTTGAAAGCAACCAAGTCCTGGTGGCGGGAGGTCGGGACGGGAGCCGTCTAAACAGTGTTGAGCTTTATTCCCCGACCACCGGAACCTGGACTGACACCGATGACCTCATAACGGAGCGGGAATTGCATACAGCCACCTTGTTGACCAACGGGAAAGTACTGGTGGCGGGAGGAGGTTCAAATGCTTCAGTTCTTACGAGTTCTGAGATTTACAGCCCTGCGACTGAGGAATGGAAAACCACAGGCAGTCTTCTGACGGCCCGTGAAAAACACACAGCCACAAGGCTTCTTAATGGCAATGTATTAGTGGCCGGAGGTTACAAGTTCCCAGACGGTTCTCTTACCAGTTCTGAGCTATATACGCCAAGGCAGGAATTTGTCCCGAGCCTCATATTACTCATATTACTGGATTAATGGGGCCATAAAGCTTCACATCCTTTTGGATCATAAAAGTTCTATACCACCATGTGCATAAATTTCAAACGGCAAAAAGTATGAATCAGCTAAACAGATAATTCGTAATTCCTCACTTAAGTATAATTATCCCTGTACGTAACAAAGTCTGATTTTTCTTATTATTTCAATATGTTACACTTTACCTAATTTGCTCTGTTTATTATAGAATGTCAAGTTCTTTTTATCTCCTTTTACTGGACATCAACC
>JAIOSM010000204.1 GCA_021107575.1 Desulfobacteraceae bacterium
AAACGGCAAAAAGTATGAATCAGCTAAACAGATAATTCGTAATTCCTCACTTAAGTATAATTATCCTTGCAAAAAGTATTCAAGTCCCTGAATCCTTCATGATACCAACAATAACCGAAACAGAAATTCTGAAAAACATCAGTTCTGATCAATGCAAGTGTCTTTGATCCAGTTCATTCAAGTTTTGTGTACAAGGTGGAATAGTCGGGAAAAAATTCTTTTCAAGTTGTGTATTAAGATTAATTGGAGGTAGAACCACGTATCTGAGCATTTTCATTTATAACTACTTAGGCTTTTGTTCCCCTCCGTTTGTAGCGGCAAAAAGTGAATTATCCCTTGCGGAGTTACTCCTTTGCGTGTGGTTGGATAGTTTCTTTTTCTATAAAAATCTGGAATTCAAACATCTTATCGCCTAAATTTGTTTGTGCTTAATATTCAACTGATATTCTAAACAAAAATAATGTTGTTATTCTTGCACTTTATTGATCACAAATGTATTATATTTTTTTGAATCTAAAATTTTTCAAAAGGATTTTGCAATGAGAGAGATCATTCTAATGAATGTTACCGGTGATGATAAGCCAGGGCTTACTGCAAGTTTAACAAATATACTTGCTCAATATGAAGTTATTATATTAGATATTGGGCAAGCTGTTATCCATGATTACCTTTCCTTAGGGATACTTGTCGAAATACCATCAAAACATTCATCATCATCAATCCTTAAGGATTTACTGTTTCAGGCCCATAAACTCGAAATTCAAATCCGGTTCTCTGCTATTGATGCTGAAAACTATAAAGGATGGATAGCTAAGAACGGCCACCACCGTCTGATTGTAACGATTCTTGGCCGAACTCTTATGGCAGAACAAATATCTGGTGTTGCAACGGCAATTGCCAAAAGCAAACTGAATATTGATATTATTACTAATCTTTCAGGATCAGTCTCTAAACCATCAGAATTAAACCCCAAAGCTTGCATACAACTCGCCGTTTCAGGTAAGATCCATGATTCTAAACAATTGCACTATAGACTGCTCAAAATTTCTGAAGAAACCGGTATAGATATTTCGTTTCATATAGACAATATTTACCGTCATGCTCGCAAATTGGTTATTTTCGATATGGATTCAACTTTAATAAAATGTGAGGTGATTGATGAGCTGTCAAAATATGCTGGCGTAGGTGCGCAAGTCGCTCAAATCACTCAATCTGCAATGAATGGTGAAATTGATTTCAAAAAAAGTTTTTGCCAGCGAGTCGCTTTGTTAAAAGGCATAAAAGAAGAGGTCTTAGCTGAAGTTGCGGAAAAGCTTGAGCTAACAGAAGGCACAGAACAGGTCATAATGACTCTAAAAAAGCTTGGTTACAAAATAGGGATTATATCAGGCGGCTTGGATTATTTCGGCAACTATCTTCAGAGCAAATTAGGCCTTGACTACGTTTTTACCAATTCAATTGAAATCAATGATGGGGAAATTACAGGAAATGTCAATGGTGAGATAATTGATGGCCCTAAAAAAGCTGAAATACTAAAAACCATCGCCACTGTAGAAAATATAAGCCTTCAACAAACTATAGCTGTTGGAGATGGTAGTAATGATCTGCCAATGCTAAGTATTGCTGGATTAGGGATCGCATTCCATGCCAAGAACATTGTAAAGGAAAATGCAGACAAATTTATATCCAGTGTCGGGTTAGATGGATTACTTTATTTAATGGGAATTAGTGAAAAAGAAAGTCAAACATACTTTCCAATAGATTGATTTTAAAATCGAATCCATAGATCCTAATTGGATAGATCTTCATGTAATATAAAAAGAATTCTATAAACGGACATTTTTCACTTAACCTGATAGGATATCAAATTTCACAAGGATCGACTTTTGACACTAAGATTGTTTATATAAAAATTATACCTGAATGCACTCAATGATAATTATCCCTGTACGGAGTATTCAAAGCTCTGAATCCTTCATGATACCAATAGTAACCGAAACAGAAGTTTTGAGAAAAATCGATTCCGATCAATTCAAGTATTCTTAACTTTTCTTCTGTTTACATCTTCAGTTCCCTTTGATAGAAAATATTGAGATAATTACTATTAATTGCGGATAATTCACATTTGCTCATATGAGAACATCAGTCAAAACATGTGGTCTTTGTAAAGAAAATGCATCTGTTGACAGCCATTTCATCCCCAAGGCTACTTATCGGATTGTAGCTACTAAATCCAAATCCAATCACCCAGTTTTAATTAAAGGGAATAAAATCGTTAAGACCTCTGCTCAAGTGCGTTCCTATTTTTTATGCAAAGATTGTGAAGGACGTCTCAATGACCTTGGTGAAAATCATGTGTTTAGATATACATATAAAAAAACTGGTCACTTTAAGCTTCAAAAGATATTAAAGAAATTATCCCCAGATTTCAAAAGTGATAGTGCATTAGTCTATTCAGTAAATAAAATTTCAAAAATAAAAATTGATCACTTTGTTCATTTTGCTGCTGGAATATTTTGGAAGGCATCAGCAGGGGAGTGGTCTTTTCTAAAAAAAACCTTAAAGAATCATCAACTCGGTAATATGTATGAAGAGCAACTTGGTAAATTTCTGATGGGTGATTCTTCGTTTCCAGAAAACATGGCTATAACAATGTCTGTATCAAATGAAAGAGAACCTATTCCAATTGTAATTTTTCCCTGGCATGAAAGAAGAGATGGTTTCTTTGTACATCATTTTTACATACCAGGAATTGAGTTTATTCTATGGGCTGGAAACCTTATACCCAAACACTTTAAAGAAACATCTATTAGCAACCCATTAGGAGGAGCAATTTTCTTGGGTAACTCCTCTATAACAAGAGAGGCGAAGGAATATTCAAAAGCTAAATTAAAAGAACGGAATCATTAAAGATACCCTATGAACTAAACCGCTGCGCGGAAAGGTCTAATGACGAGTTTGACTTTGTAATTACGTACATGCTATTATTTATATACTGGCTGAGTCAGTGAGATATTGAAACACTATTCATACCCGAGGA
>JAIOSM010000329.1 GCA_021107575.1 Desulfobacteraceae bacterium
AAGCAGCTCCTACAGAAGACGGGCAATCAGGCGATCTTTATGTTGTCCTTAGAGTAAAGCCTCATAAATTTTTCAAACGTGATAATACAAATATTATCTGTGTTGTAGATATTTCATTTGTCCAGGCAGCTTTGGGAGATGAAATAGTGATTGCTACTTTGGCAGGTGAGAAAAAACTTAAAATCCCCAAAAGTACTCAGTATGGTGATACATTCAGGTTTAAAGGAGAAGGGATAGCTTCCTTAAGATCTGGCAGACGTGGCGATCAGATTATCAATGTTGTTATTAAAACCCCCAAGGGATTATCACAAAAACAGGAAAAACTTCTAAAAGAGTTTGACATACTTGATTCAAATAAAATATCTAATAAATTAAAGAGCCTTTTTAAAAATATGTAAAATAAATTTTTCAGGAGATTGATATTTTAAAATGTTTGAATTAAAAGTTAAAAATAATTTTTCTGCGGCACATAAACTCACAATGGTTGGTAAGAAATGTGAAAATCTCCATGGCCACAACTGGAACATTGAAGTTCGGGTTTCTGGAGAAAAATTAAATTCTGCCGGCGTACTTGTGGATTTTGGTAATATTAAACTATTTGTCAATGAAATTATGAAAGAGCTGGATCATAAATATTTAAATGAGATAGAGATTTTTAATGATGCACAGCCTACATCAGAACGAATTGCAGTCTATATAGCTGAAAAATTGCAAATATTTTTAAGCGAACTTGACGAAGCAGTCAAAGTCTCAAGTGTTACAGCCTGGGAGTCTGACGATGCTTCAGCTACGTATTTTTTATAATTTGTTTCGCCGGAATAAGACCTGTTGCGGCTGCTGATACAATATTCCCGGCAACTCCGGGACCATCTCCTGCCATATACATTCCTTTGATAATGGTTTCCAGGTTATTGTCAGTTTCAATCTGGGTTGCAAAAAATTTTATTTCCGGTGCATAAAGCAAAGTCTCATCATTGGACACTCCAGGCACAACAAGATTTAATGCTTCAAGCCCTTCTATGAGATTAGACAGGATTCGTTCGGGCAGAGCCATTGCAATATCACCACACACAACATTTTTCATGGTAGGTTCAATATAGCCCTTATTAATTCTGTTCCAGGTTGATCGTCTTCCTCTTTTTAAATCCCCAAAACGTTGTAAAATGGGTTTACCTCCACCAATCAGTGTGGCAAGTCTTCCAATCGATTCTCCATAAGCCTGATTATCTGTTACAGGCTCTGTTAGAACAACTTTTGATAGAAATGCAAAATTCGTATTCTGGGATTTTTTGTCAGAAAACGCGTGTCCGTTAACGCATACAAAGTCTGTATATTTTTCAAGGCTGATATATCCTCCCTGATTTGTGCAGAAAGTTCTTGTCTGATCATCATATGTCGGTGTCTGAATGAAAAATGTAGGGTCATAAATTATATTGCAAAGATCATCCATAATATCATTGTGAACCTCAACTCTGAGTCCCACTTCAATGCCTCGCTGGGAGATATTGATACCATTTTTCTGGGCTATTTTTGTAACCCAGTTTGCGCCGATACGCCCTGGTGCCAGGATAACATTTGAAGCTCTATATGCCTTATCTTTTGTAATCACACCTGTGACTGTATTATTTTCAGCAGTAATGTCAAGCACATCCTCTTGAGTTTTAATGGTTACACCTTTGGATTGAATATAATCTGCTACTTTAGATATATGCCCTGGAAGATTATCGCTCCCAAGATGTTTTTGTTTGATAAGAAGAAGATGAATGCCAAATTTTTTTGCTTCTTTCCTTATCTGCTTTGCCTGCTCCATGTTTGATGGGTAGACATCACCATCCATATTAAATTTGTTAAATATATTTTCGGTTTCGTTAATGAGTTCCTGAGCCGTTGCCAGGGACATAAATTGTGTAAGATCGGTTTTTCCAAGTTTTGGTATGAAATTGAGTTTTCCGTCGGAATAAAGTCCTGCTCCTCCAACGCCTGTGAGTATATTGCAGGGATCGCATCCGGCACAGTGTTGTGTGTTGAGGTTGGGGCATTTTCTTTTTAAGGAGGGTTTCCCTTTTTCTAGAATAAGCACCTTGAGATTGGAATTTTCTGCAAGAAAATATGCTGCGAAAAGTCCTGCAGGCCCGGCGCCAACAATAATTACATCATAGTTCATAGTCACCTGAATTTATTATTAATTAAACTAAACTAAATTTGTTCCCATTTTTTATCGTACATTTTTCCTGCATGAATATCAATATAAAAAAGCAGGTAAATTAAGAGCAGTAAAACTCTGTCTGGAAAGCGATAAACATGATGCTGAAATTGTCAGAGACCTGTAGTGCAGCAGTCGACCTTATCAGCCAGGACAACACATTTGCTCGTGATCTTTTTCTATATTTAACTTGACAAAGAGCAGATTCACATACTAATAGTTATTTTAAGACTAATTTTTTAAAAAAGGAGTTAGTCATTATGTATAAATTCTTGCTTACAGCCATATTGGTACTTTTCTATTCATTCATCATAGCCGGAGGTGCTCTGGGGGCAGAATTTTGTGTGAGTACTGCTGGTGAGCTTCAAACAGCGCTAACCACAGCCGAGGC
>JAIOSM010000392.1 GCA_021107575.1 Desulfobacteraceae bacterium
TAAAAGCCCTGAAAAAGTAAAATCTTTATCTCAATTTTTCGGCGCCGGGTTTTTAACTGTCACAAAATACCTTGAGGATGCAAAAAGTCCATACTCAGGGCAAGTTATGATAGAACATGGAAGTATTGCAGAAGATCTTGCGAATTATTTTCTTACATCTGAACAAACTCCAACTGGATTCAAGCTAAGTATAAATTTTGATTCCAAAGGAGCGGTCACAGGAGCAGGCGGTATCTTCTTGCAGGCACTGCCTGATGCTGATGATGATAAATTAGTAAAAGCTGAAAGAATCCTTCAAAACATTGAATCGATTGGCCAGAATTTTGCTGATAAAAAAGAACCTGAAACCCTTATTTTAAAAACCTTTGAAGAATTAAATCCTGTATTTATTGGTAATAGAAGAGTTGAGTTCTTTTGCCGGTGCAGCAAAAAGAAGATGGGCAACTATGTGTCTAAACTTCCACAGAAAGACCTTGATGATATTTTAGCTGAATCTGCATTCCCGCTTGAAATAACATGCCATCATTGTAATTCTGTTTATGGCTTCAGCAAAAAAGAGATTGAAAACTTTAATTCATGAAACTTGCAATCCTGTCAGATATCCACAGTAACTTAGAAGCACTTGAAAGTGTTCTCAAAGATATTAAAAGGATAGCAATTGATGACATTATTTCTCTGGGAGATAATGTTGGATATGGTGCTGATCCTGAAAAAGTAATCCAGACAATCAGAAAGGAAAATATTGAATCTGTTCTTGGCAACCATGAATTAGCCTGCCTTGAGGAAGATCATCTCATAACTTTTAATAAGCGTGCAAAAAAAGCACTCTTAATTAATAAGAAACTACTCTCCCATGAATCTTTAGAATATATTTCAAATCTGAATCTTTTTATAATCTGTCATAATTGTCGCTTTGTGCATGGCCTGCCTCCAGAGTCTGCTACAAAATATATTACATATGAGACAAAAGAAAATCTTATCCAAATAATGAAAAATATCCCTGAACAAATTGCGTTTATCGGACATACCCACCATCTGCGTTTATACGAATACTGCAATGGTGAAGTTAAAATAAAAGATATAGAGAAAAATAAGCTTAGTCTTGACAAAAATAGTAGCTATATTGTAAATACAGGTAGCGTTGGTCAGCCTCGGAATAAAGGTATAAAAGCAGAGTATGTAATCTGGGATTCTGCGGAAAGAACTATTGAACCACGGTATGTAACATATAATAATAAAAAGGCTGCTAAAAAAATTATCAAGGCTGGTATCCCAAAAATTTACTCTGAAAGAGTTGAAAAAGGGAATATTTTTGCAGCAGTCTAACATAACAGATATAAACGAAAGGGAATTAATATGTGCAACCATTGCGGTGAGCATTCACACTCTCATGACCATCATGATCACCCTGAAATTGTTCAGATCATGCCTGCTCAAAAAGAACTTTATGCTGTATATCATAGTAAAAAACCACATGATTTTGCAGTAAAAACAGGAAAAGGCGGATTATCTTTAGTGTCTGTCCTTTTCATGGGATTAATAAAACATGGTGAAAAAACCATGGTCGAAGGATTCTTTGCCTCTACCTCCATTAATTCATGCGAGGATATTGAGGGGTTCAAAGGATATGCTGCATCTATTGAAGATGCAGAAAAGCTATATGCTAATAATTAAGGAGGACAAATGCACAAACTTTTAAATGATTCTCCCGGCGAGGAGATAATGCTTCTTGGTAATGAATCAATCGCCAGAGGAGCTATTGAAGCTGGCGTTGCGTTTGCAACAACTTATCCTGGCACACCATCTTCTGAAATCTCTTTAAATCTTTTTCAAATGTCACAGGAAACGGATCTGTATTTTGAATACAGCACCAATGAAAAAGTTGCCCTTGAAGTTGCGGCAGCATCAGCCATTGCCGGTGTCAGAACCATGTGCATGATGAAACATGTTGGATTAAATGTTGCGGCAGACCCTTTAATGACCCTTGCTTATGTAGGAATAAAAGGCGGGCTTGTTATTCTCACTGCCGATGACCCATATATGTTTTCAAGCCAGAATGAGCAGGATAACAGATATTATGGTAAACTGAGCGGACTCCCTGTACTTGAACCATCTTCGGTTCAGGAAGCAAAGGAGATGACAAAATATGCTTTTGAGCTTTCTGAAAAAGTGGGAGAGCCTGTAATATTAAGGACCACAACAAGAATAAATCATTCAAGCGCCTTTGTAAGCCTTGGTGACATGAAAAAACGAGAAACAAAAGGTGAGTTTAAAAGAGATCCATTCAAGTATGTCACTGTTCCTGCCGTTGCCAGAAATCTCCATGTAAAACTTCTTGAAAATTTAGATAAAACCCTTGCAATATCAGAAGATTGTGAAGAAAATTTTATCGAGGGTGACGGTAAATTTGGAGTTATATGTAATGGAGTAAGTTATCTATATGTTTCTGATGCAATAAAAGATCTTGACCTTAAAGGAAAAATAAAAATTTTACGCATAGGCCTTTCAAATCCTCTGCCCGGTAAAATGATCAAACAATTTGTTGGTTCATGTGACAAAGTTTTAATTGTAGAAGAAGGTGAGCCTTTTATGGAAGAAGCTGTAAAGGCATTTGCCCAGGAGGAAGGTATAATAATACCTATTGCAGGCAAGAGTGAACAACTTTTCTCCCGCCTCTATGAATACAACCCGGGGCTTGTAAGGGAAAAAATGGCATCTTTTTTTGGATTTGACTACACACCGGCAACTAATATTGACTCTTCCAAATTCCCTGAAATTCCCCAGAGACCACCAAATTTATGTTCAGGTTGTTCTCACAGAGCAACTTTTTATGAGCTTCAGGCAGCTGCAAGAGAGATGGATATAATTGTTCCCACAGATATTGGTTGTTATACGTTAGGGTTTCTTCCACCTCTGAACACAGGTGACTTGGTTATATGCATGGGCGCCTCCATAAGCTCTGCCTGTGGTTTTTCTGAAGTCACTGACAAAAAAGTAGTTCCGATTATTGGTGATTCCACATTCTTTCATTCAGGGATAACAGGCCTTGTAAATGCTGTATTTAACAATCATAACCTGACGCTTATTATACTTGAAAATGGTATCACAGCAATGACAGGACATCAGCCCCACCCTGGAGTTGATATGGATGAATTAAACTTTAAAGGTTATAACAGAATCTCTGTTGAAAAAGTTGTACGATCACTTGGGATTGAACATGTTACTCTGATAAAACCTTTTAAGGTGAAAAAGAGCATTGAACAGATAAAAGAAGCATTAGCATTTAAAGGTGTTTCCGTTATAATATCACAGGAACCTTGTGCTATTATGTTGAAAAACTTAAAAACACGCAAGCTGAGACCTTTTAAAATTACTGACAAATGCAATAATACCAGGGATTGTATAAATTCAATAGCATGCCCATCATTTTTCATTGAAGACGATAAGGTGAACATTGATCCAACCACCTGTGTAGGTTGTGCAGTTTGCGCTCAAATCTGCCCGGAAAATGCTATTGTTCCTTTAAAGAATTAATAAAACAAAACAGGATTATATAAAATGGAAACAAACAGATTAATAATTGTAGCAGTTGGGGGACAAGGCAATCTTTTAGCTTCAAAGGTTCTTGCTGAAGCAGCCCTGCTCTCTGATACCCCAATGCGGATGAGTGAAATACATGGCAAGGCCCAACGTGGTGGGATTGTTGAGTCTTCCATAGTATTTGGTGATGCTGCAAGCCCTCTTATCACAGATGGTGAGGCTGATGTACTTTTAGGATTTGAACCTTCTGAAACCTTGAGAGCATTGCCAAGATGCAGTAAAAATACAAAAATAATTACAAATATTGCACCGTTACCTCCATTCACCGTGGCTATTGGGCTTGGTGTTTATCCTGATATTGAAGAAATGAAAAAAATTATCAGACAGGAGACTGCCTCTTTAATGGCATTTGATGCAATGAAACTTGCAAAAGAAGCTGGAAGTCCTTTGACAATGAATATTGTTCTCCTGGGAGCACTTTTAAAAGCAAAGGGTGTTGCTTTTACAAAGGGAAAAATGGAAGAAGCAATAAAAAGAGTTACAAAACCTGCATTTACTGAGATGAACCTTAAAGCATTTAATCTTGGTTTTGCAGTAGAAGCTTAAAAGGTAGAAGCCAACTAAAAATGGTTAAAAAAAAAAATATAAGGGTCCATGTTATTCATGGGCCCAACCTTAACATGCTTGGCAAAAGAGAGCCTGCAATCTATGGAATAAAAGCCCTTGAAGAGATTGATGCTGATTTAAAAAATAGAGCAAACTCCCTTGGCATTTCACTTGAAACATTTCAATCTAATCATGAGGGTGAAATTATTGAAAAGATTCATGATATTTTTAATACGAAAAGTAATGGACTAATTATTAACCCTGCAGCTTTCACACATACCAGTATAGCAATCAGAGATGCACTTACCCTGCTTGATATCCCCATAATTGAAGTCCACCTTTCAAATATTTACAAGAGAGAAGAGTTCAGGCACAAGTCAATGCTGGCAGATATTGTCACAGGTCAGATAACAGGGCTTGGCTCACTTGGCTATACCCTTGCCTTAAATGCCATAGCGGAAGATATTAATGGAAAGTGATATTCTTCTTGTATCAGCAACAAAAAAAGAAATATCTGAATTATTAAAAATATCTGACATCCAATCTGAAACAGCATCTGCCTCAAACAAAACCTTTATTTCTGCAAAAATAAACAAAACTTGTTATGATCTCATAATTACAGGTCCGTCAGTGATCAATGCTGCCCATGGCCTTACAATCGCTCTGGAAAAAAACAGACCAAAAATTATTATACAAGTAGGTATAGCTGGAATTTTCAGGGAATCAAAGCTCAAAACAGGTGACATTGCTATTGCTACTAAAGAAAAATATATCCATGCAGGTATTGAAGCTGTTCCCAACTATGAAACCCCGGATGATCTTCCCTTTGCATTGATCGGTGAAACTCCCTCAACTAAATCAGGGACTTATTTTTTTAATAAAGATTATGTAAGAAAAACTTTCCAAATTCTATCACAAACAAGTCTTGCAAAAGAGTGCACTATATCCAAAGGCCTTATCATTACTGTCTCAACAATAACATCCACACAAAAAACTGCTGCTCATCTGTCCAAAACTCTTTCGCCCCTGATGGAGGCAATGGAAGGTGCTGCATCTGCCCATGTTGCATCCTTATATAATATTCCGTTTCTTGAAATTCGTTCCGGTTCAAATTTTGTTGGTGAAAGAGACAAAAAACAATGGGATATTCCTCTTGCTTCAAAAAGAATCTCCCAGGCATTTGTCTCAATCATCGAAAAAAATTTCTAAACCAGAGTTTCATTCTTCTACTCTCTGTTTTTAATAAAAATTAAATTATAAATCAGTTGAACAACAAAACAAATTGTACTATTGTATTTTTACTTTACAAAATAAAGTATTAGCTAAATTGTAATTGACATTATTAATTTGTTAGTATATCAAAAAAATGAGGTGGGAATTAACATAATTTTTTAATTGTTTTTGTAATATTTTAAGATATTTTTAAAACCAAAAAATTTTAAGGGGGTAACATGCGAAAAATTGCTTTTCTATTAGTTGTGGCCGTTGCTTTTGTTATGGTGTTTGCTTTTAGTGGATGTGGTGACAGAGAAACTGTTATTAAAGTTGGAATTAATGCGCCTCTTACCGGGGACATTCCAAAAGTTGGAGAAGGTACTAAATATGCTGCTCAAATGTGGCTTGAAGACATTGAAAAAGCTGGTGGTCTTGAAGTTGGCGGAAAAAAATATAAGGTTGAGCTTGTTATTGAAGATAATGAGTCAAAATCTGATTCTGCTGTAAAAGCCAATACTAAAATGATTACCCAGGATGACGTTCTTGTAATTGTCGGACCTCAATCTTCTGCCCAGGCAGTTCCGGCAGGCGAAGTTGCCAACAATTATAAAACAACCATGATCAGTCCATGGTCCACAAATCCTGCAACAACTCTTGACCGTCCTTATGTATTCCGCGGTTGTTTCCTTGATCCTTTCCAGGGTCCTGTTGTAGCAAACTTTATCATAGAAGAATTCGGTTTTACAAAAGCTGCTGTTCTTTATGATGTTGCATCTGATTATCCTAAAGGTCTTGCTGAAGTTTTCAAAGCAGCATGGGAAAAGAAAAACGGAGCAGGATCTATAGTTGCTTATGAAAGTTTTACAACTAAAGATACTGATTTTAGCTCACAGCTCACAAAGATAAAAAGATCCGGTGCTCAGGTTCTTTTTACCCCTCAGTATTACAATGAAGTTCCTTTAATTGTTAAGCAGGCAAAAGATCTTGGTTGGACAGGTCCTATTGTTGGCAGTGACTCCTGGGGTTCTGCTGAAACTGTTGAACTTTGTGGCGAGCCTTGTTACGGACAGTTCTTTTCTTCACATTATGCAGCAGCCGGAGCAAAAGGCGCTACAAAAGAATTTATAGATCGTTATAATAAAGCCCATGGTTATATCCCGGATGATGTTGCTGCCCTTACATGGGATGCTCTTCGCCTTGCCCAGCAGGCAATTGAAAATGCAGGCGAGCTGACAGGAAAAATTGAAACTGACAGAACTGCTGTTCGAGATGCCTTGGCAAAAGTCAAAGATTTTGCCGGAATTACCGGAAACATGACTTTTACTGAAGAAGGTGATCCGATCAAATGTGCTGTTATCGTTAAAATTAATGATAAAGGCGAATATGAATTTTATAAATCAGTTTGTCCATAATTATTTTTTGACAATTTGATTAAATAATTTAGATCAATGATTGCTGTGCCTTGATAGTCTTAGGATTATCAAAAGGCACAGCAATTATCTTGTATTAAAAAAACAGACAGGAGTTGGTTAATGGATTATTTTCTTCAAAACCTGATAAATGCGCTCCAGTGGGGAAGTTTCTACGCTGTAATATCTATTGGGTATTCAATGGTTTATGGTGTTTTAATGGTCTTTAACTTTGCCCATGGTGATATTTTCATGCTCGGGACCTACATCGGGTTTGCCATTGCAACACTTTTTATCGCGGTTTTTTCTGCCTTGCTGCCGACCTGGGTAATATTTGCTGCTGTTGTTATTATTACCATGTTCCTGGCATCTTGGATCGGAGTCTTTGTGGAAGTTGTAGGGTATAGACCTTTAAGGCAGGCTCCTCGCGCCTCAGCAGCTATTACCGGTTTAATGATTGGTATTATCTTTGAAACCGGTATCCTTATTTTCCTTGGTGCTAAGAGACTGAGTTTCCCGCCTTTAATGGAATCTCATGTCTATAATATAGGCGGAGTATATTTTACCAATATTAAAGTCATGGTAATTGTAATTTCTCTTATTTTAATGCTTGCCCTCCATGGATTAATCCAAAAAACAAAATGGGGAATGGCAATGAGAGCAATGTCATTTGATTTTCTTGCAGTTCCTCTGATGGGTGTGTCAATTAACATAATTGCACCTTTAACATTTGCAATTGGAGCAGGGCTTGCATCAGTGGCAGGAATTCTTTATGGTCAGGCCTATCCGATATTAGATCCTTATATGGGCGTTCTCATTGGTTGGAAAGCCTTTGTTGCAGCTATTCTTGGAGGACGCGGTTCCATAAAAGGAGCTGCCATGGCAGGCTATCTTTTAGGTTTTATAGAAATCTTTGTTGCCATGGTTTTTCCGTCTACTTTCAGAGATCTGATTGCTTATTCCATAATTCTTCTGATTCTTACATACAGACCAAGAGGATTCTTTGGAATGGAATACAGTACAAAACTAAGACTTTAACTTGAATAACTGATATATACAGGAAAGCTTCATGGAAATAGCAAGAAAATTCAAAAATACATTTTCAATGGTGCCGATGTTTGGATGGCTGTCAGGTGCTCTTGCAGCGGTACTGGTCGAATACTTTTTAGGGTATAATTATATATCCTTAGTACTGGGGCTACCTAAAATACCGGTACTGTTCGGCACTCTTATTATGCTGAAAACTCCTATAATGATACCCAGTGTGCTGGCATACGACCTTATTGTATACATAATCCCTGTTTTAACTGTAGCAAAATTGACCGCTCCAGCTACAAATAAAATAGCCGGATCTCTTGAAAAAATACCTATATGGCTTTCAACAATAATCCATCTTGTGCTTTTTTATGGAATTATGCATTTATGGGCAGGGATCAATGATTACAGGCTTCTTGTTTTAAAGCTTACAATGGTTTCAATTATACTTACCATCAGTATAAATGTTATCAATGGATACCAGGGAGAATTTTCATGTTCTCACCCGGGATTTATGGCTGTTGGTGCATATGTAGCTTCTATTCTTACATTGGTTTTATTTGTAAATGACAAAATGTTTGGGCAGGCACTGCTGCCAGCAGAACTTGGACCCTGGCTTTTTCCGTTTATACTTATTGCAGGAGGGGCAGTTGCTGCTTTAAGCTCTTTGATTGTCGCAATCCCATCCTTTAGAACCAGAGGAGATTATCTTGCTATTATTTCTCTGGCATTTATGTTTATTGTCAAAAGTGCCATAGAAAATATGAACTTTATTGGCGGGGCAAGGGGCATGAGCAGCCAACCTGATTATGCAAGTTTACCCGTGATCTTTTGCTGGACAATATTAACCATATGGATAGTTCATAATTTTGTAACTTCCATCATGGGTAAAGCCTTAAATGCTGTCCGTGATGATGAAGCAGCTTCTGAATCCATGACTGTAAAAACAAAAAAAACAAAAATAATTGCATTTATGTTTGGTGCTTTCTGGGCAGGTGTAGCAGGCGGTCTGTTTGCCCATATACTTAGATTTATAAACCCTGGCACATTCAGCATTCAAAGGCTTGCTGAAATCCTTGCCATGGTCTATTTCGGAGGCTTAAACTCCATAATAGGATCTATTGTTGGAGCTGTAAGCATTAGTCTTCTAGGAGAAGCATTAAGACCACTTGAGCTCTTTAAATGGATTATCATTCCACTGATACTGATTTTTGTAATGATATACCGTCCCTATGGTCTTATTTCATTTAAAGAAATTAATGTAAAAAAACTGTTCAGATCCAAAAATAAATAAAGAGAGCTTTTCTTAAGAGGACTTTTCAAAAGAAAATAAGGAGTTAAGGAATGGAAGCATTGCTCAATGTAAATAAGATGACCCATTATTTTGGAGGTCTTAGAGCTGTTTATAATTATGATTTAAATATTAAACCTCAACAGATCATAGGTCTTATCGGACCTAACGGTGCAGGCAAGACAACAATATTTAATTTGATCACCGGAGTTCATACACCAACTGAAGGTTCGATAACATTGCAGGATGAAAACATTGTTGGGCTTGCAACCAATGAAATAGCAGCCAAGGGTCTCGGGCGAACATTCCAGAACCTTGCATTATGGAGACATATGAGTGTGCTTGACCATATCAAAATGGCGCACTATTCCCAATTGACCTATGGACTTATGGGATCTTTTTTTAATACTCCTGGCTGTAGAAAACAAGAATCCGAGATTAAAGAAAATTCATACAGATTACTTGAACTCTTTGACATCAAACAACATGCTGATCAACTTGTAACAAGCCTTCCCTATGGAGCCCAAAGGCGTGTGGAAATGGCAAGGGCAATGGCAACTGACCCGAAAATACTCTTCCTTGATGAACCAACAGCGGGCATGACTCCTGATGAACTTGTCCAGATGATAAAAATCATCAGACAGGTACATGAAGATTTTAAGGTTGCCATATTTTTAATTGAGCACAGAATGAAGTTTGTCATGGAATTATGCCAGTATATTCAAACTCTTGTATTCGGAGAAATGATTGCCGCAGGACCGCCCGAGGATATTCAAAATAATCCTAAAGTTATCGAAGCTTATCTTGGCAAGGAGGATGTAACTTAATGCAGCTTAAAATTAAAAATTTACATGTTTCATATGGGAATATAAAAGCACTCCACGGAATAAATTTTTCTGTTGAGGCGGGTGAGATAGTAACTGTCATTGGCGCCAATGGCGCCGGGAAAAGCACAACCTTAAGAGCTATCTCCAGAATGATCCCCTCGGAAGAAGGCTCGGTAATTGAATTTAATGGTGAAAATATCCTTAAATACAGTGCAGATAAAGTTGTAGCAAAACTCGGGATCTGCCATGTTCCTGAAGGCAGAAGGATTTTTGGTAATCTCACTGTTACAGAAAATTTCATTCTTGCAACTTTTGCCAGAAAAGATAAAAATCAAATTAAGAAGGATCAAAAATGGGTTTTTGACCTTTTCCCCAGACTGGAAGAGAGAAAAGACCAGCTTGCAGGGACATTAAGTGGCGGCGAACAGCAAATGCTTGCTGTGGGAAGAGCCTATATGAGCGGTCATAAGATCATGCTTCTTGATGAACCTTCCATGGGACTTGCTCCTATATTAATGCTTGACATGTTTGAAGCTTTAAAAGAAATAAACAGACTTGGCACAACAATCCTTTTAGTCGAACAAAACGCCCGCCTTGCATTAAAATTTGCCCAGCGTGGTTATGTAATAGAAAACGGAGAACTTGTCCTTGAAGGTGAAGCAAGCAGTCTCCTTGACAACCCGGATGTTAAAAAAGCCTATCTAGGCGCTTAGTTAAACATTGAATAAATTTTAAAGCTCACAGATTTGTTTGTAAGGTTTTTTATTTTTTCCCGACATAGATTTCAGCAAGCGTATTATTGATACAATAACAGTCGAATACAAGGGAGGTAAAAAAAACCATTGTGAAATCCTTATCTGTTTTAAAATTCAAAAAAAAACTCTTATGGTTTTTCCTTCCCGGAGTTATCCTTCTATTTATCTTTGCTGATACGGGATTGTCCTATGAAAAGAAATTTATCAACCATCTGGATATGGAATTTATTCTTGTACAACCAGGTACATTTATGATGGGCAGCCCCAATGATGAGCCTTATCGTGATAAAAATGAAGTCCGGCATAAAATGACTATTACCAAGGCCTATTATCTTATGGCAGCAGAAGTGACTGTAAAACAATGGAGAGCAGTTATGGGACGTAAAATGTTTTCCAAAAAAAAAGGTGGCGACGATTTCCCTGTAACAAAAGTATCCTACTATGATATTGAAAGATTTATTAGAAAACTCAACAAACAAAATAAAGGTATATATCGGGTCCCCACTGAGGCAGAATGGGAATATGCATGCCGGGCAGGAACTACAACTGCCTATAGCTGGGGTAACAAAATTGATTGTTCAAAGGCCATGTATGAAAACAACAGAAAAAAACGCTCAGAATGTGTCAGTTATTATGCATCCAAAGGCATGCCTTCTGATCAGCCTGCTCCTGTAAAAAGCTTTAAGCCTAACCCCTGGGGTTTCTATGATATGCATGGCAATGTCTGGGAATGGTGTTCTGATATTTATCAGGAATACGAAAACAACATTCAAGGCAGAAGCTATGATATCATGGACACAGGATTCAGAATCAAACGGGGTGGAAGCTGGTATAAATATGGAATCTATCTGAGAAGTGCTAACAGGGCTTATGCCCATCCCGGGGCAAAATTCCAGACAATCGGATTCAGACTAGTCCTTAAGGCTGATTGATGCGAGCCAAATTCCTAAGCCTTTTAAAAGTATATGAAGATGAAATAGGTCTTCTACTATGGACTATAGCACTGCTGTTTATTATTCGCAGCTCTGGAATAATCCTGAACAATTATGCAGAAACAGCATTTTTAAAACGTTATGGTGTTGAATACCTGCCTATAGTCAACATGGCTAATGCTGTGGCAACATTCTTTATCACCGGATTTTTAACTGCTCTTATGGGTAAAATGCCCGGGGCAAGGCTTTTATCATTCCTTTTTATTTTTTGTGGTATCAGTGTTACCGGAATCCGGATGCTCATCCCAACAGGTATTGAGCTTCTATATCCGCTTCTTTTTATGCTTAAAAGCCAATTTGAACTGCTCCAGGCTCTGCTGTTCTGGAACCTTTGCAATGACCTGTTTAATACCAGACAGTCAAAGAGGCTTTTTCCTTTACTCACTGCCGGAGGGGTTGTGGGTCTTATTTTAGGCAGTTTTTTTACTCCTTATTTTGCCAAACTTTTCCAGCTTGACAACCTGTTATATCTTTACCTGTGTACGACATTTGCGGGTGCTGTTATTGTTGAATCCATGGGGCGTAGATTTCCAACACTTATTTTCCCAAAAAAAACAGGGACAAACGAGAAAAAAAAGACCTCCATGATCCAGGGATTCAAAAATGTTCTGCCCTTAATTAAAGATTCAATATTAATTAAAATCGTTCTGGTTTTAACCTTTATGGCCAATGTGGTTATGCCCATTATGAACTACCAGTTTAGCTATGTTGTTAATGAACAGTTTGCAAGTGAAGCTAATATGATCCAGTTTTTTGGTTACTTCAGGGGTGGGCTTTACACGATAAGCCTGATTATACTGCTTTTTGTGGGGAGAATTTATGGTAAATGGGGATTACCGGTTGCATTGATGTTCCACCCATTTAACTACGTGATTGCATTTTTTGCCTTTCTATTTCGCTTTGACATGTTTGCAGCAGTGTATGCACGGATGTCCACAAATATTATCCGTACAACCATTAATGTGCCGGCAGGCAATATATTAATCGGCCTCTTTCCTGAATCTTACCGGGGTATGATTCGCCCGTTCTTAAGGGGAACTGTTGCAAGAATGGCCCTATTTACCGGCTCTGGTCTGATTCTTCTTTCCGGAGGTTTTTTCCATCCTCAATATCTGACTCTTGTTGCTCTGCCTTTCGTGCTTTGCTGGATTGCTGCAACTATTGTATTAAAATCAAAATATGCAAAGATTCTGATGGATCTGATTTCCAAAAATATGCTGGATGTAAAAAGCCTGGAGCAAGAAGAGCTGGGGCAGATCTTTAAAGAAGGCACTATTGTAACCGAGCTGGAACAATCATTCATGGATGCCAGGGGGAAGGATGCTATCTGGTATGGCAAGCTTTTAAAAAGCTTTTCATGCGAGAACCTTGATAAAAACATTTTAACAACCCTTCAATACCAGGATGATAAAACAAAAGTAGCACTGATCAAAATGCTGTCAACTGAGTATATGCAGACTTCCATCAAGGAGCTTATACCTGTATTAGATCCTTCAAAACCCGAAGTAACCATTGCTATTATAAAAATCATGCAAAAATATGGGCTTGATGAAGTAAAAAATATAAATTTGACAGGTTATATCAACAATCCACACCCGGTTATCCGGGGCTTCACTGTGGCATATCTCTATTCTCAGAATCCAAATGAATATGTAAAGATGATAGATAGCTCGCTTGCCAGCAAGGATATCCAGGACAGGCAGTCTGGCATCATCAGTGCCGGACTTACTCAAAAAAGAGAGTACATAGAGATACTTCTAACAATACTCAAAGAGCGTAAAATTGACCCGATAATACCTGATATAATCATAGCTCTCTCCCGCTTAAGGGCCAGAGAACTGAATGATGTTATTCATGCTTATCTTTTTTATGAACAAGAAGATATCAGAATGGCAGCCTTTGATGCATTAGAACTTAATGATGATTTTTCATTAAACAAGGCTGTACTGCTTTTAGGTGATCGTTCAGATACCATACATGAATTTGCCAAAGAAAAAATTAAGGACTCTGAGTTT
Organism: Desulfobacteraceae bacterium; assembly: GCA_021107575.1. Classification (GTDB taxonomy): domain Bacteria; phylum Desulfobacterota; class Desulfobacteria; order Desulfobacterales; family Desulfobacteraceae; genus JAIOSM01. The sequence continues at coordinate 13,686 of JAIOSM010000392.1, forward strand.
CAGAATAACAGACTTCTGATTGAATCTTTGGGGCTACCAAGCACACGTATTCGCAGAGGGCTGTTTGAACTCCTGGAAACACTTGATATCAAAGACTTTGATGTTTTCATATTTGCCAAAAAAAGCCTGAACAAATGTTATTCATACCTGGCTATGAGTGAAAACCTTGATAATTTATCCCCATCCCGGATGAGGAATCTGGTTAAAGAACATATGGTTCAAAAAAAAGAGCTGGAATTAGAAAATATTATACGGGTCCTTGCTATCCATGACCAGACCGGTAGAATGAAAACCACCTGGAGAGGAATATTCTCTCCAAATACCAAGCAGAGGGCTAATGCCATTGAGCTTTTAAGCGATATTATGGACAAAAAACTGTTCAATGTCATATTGCCACTCCTGGAAAGCCCCACCCCTGCTGTTGCTCTTGATGAAGGTAAAAACAGGACAAAAATACCCAGGTTTGATCTTAATGGCAAAGATGTTTTTTCAAACCTGATCTCTTCTGAAGACTGGGTTGATGTATTAATGGGCATAAGCCTGGCCCATGATGAGCCCTCTCTGTTTGAAGGGCATGATATGTTAAGTGATCTTCAAAATTCAGTAAATCAAAATATTTTAAAGGAAGTTCAAATGATTCTTAAAAAAACAAACAAAGTATCCAAAGACCCCCAGAGAATTAAGTCCACCGAGATACCTCTTGGTGAAAAAATACTTCTTTTAAAAAAAATAGATATGTTCTCTGATCTCACAGCAGCAGAGTTAGCAGCTATTGCTGCGGTTACAAAAGAGATGGACTATTCTGAAATTCGTACTGTTATCAAACAAGGAGATGTGGGGGAAACTGTATTTCTGATTATTGACGGTGAGGTTGAGGTTATCAAGGAAAAGGCAGACGGTAAGACAATATCCCTTGATAAAATCGGAGTGGGAGATTCTTTTGGTGAAATGGCATTGCTGGAAAAAGAGCCAAGATCAGCAACAATCAGGACTATCAAGCCCTCTCGTTTTTTAATCCTTCACCAGCAGGAATTTAATGAGACTGTGATGGAATACCCAAGGATTGCTCTTAAGATCTGCAAAGTTTTAAGCAGCCGAATACGCCATCTGCATATAAAGATTCAGGAAAAATAGCCTGATGTACCCCCAATCTCTCTGGCATCATAATACCTTATAAATAATAAGTTCATCTTTCTTACCTTTTACTTTTACCTGGGCAAGCTGCTCGGTATTATAGGGTTCAGTAAGAAGATTAAAGGTGGTCTGGCTTATGATAATATCACATCCATATTCCTTGGTCAGCCCTTCAATGCGTGAGGCTGTATTGACTGTATCTCCAACCAGTGCATAGGACATTCGGTCTTCGCTCCCAATATTGCCTGCAAGCACTGCACCGGAATGAATACCAATCCCATGGACCAATGGTTCAAACCCCTGCTCCTCAAACTGCTTATTCAGAGCAACCAGGCGTTTTCTCATCTCGATGGCTGCTTGTACCGCCATATCAGGATGATCATCAAAACCAACAGGTGCTCCAAAAACTGCTTCGATCTCGTCTCCTATATATTGTAATACAAGGCCCCTGTTTGCCTTAACAGCAATGGTCATTTCATTAAAATACTGGTTCATTATCGTAACAACATGCTTGGGATGATTTTTTTCCACCAGAGTGGTAAAATTTCTTAAGTCAGAAAATAAAACTGTTGCCCGTTTCATTTCACCCTCAAGAGATGTCTTCCCGGCAATAATTTCGTCTCTGACCTCGCTGCAGACATACTTTCCAAAGGATTCTTTTATACTCTGGGTTTCTTTCATTGTTTTAATCATCTGATTTAAGCCTTCTGCCGCATCTCCTAATTCATCATTTGACACAATTTCTACCCGGGTATCAAAATTGTTGTTCTCAACCTGTTTTATAGCCTCTTTAATGCTAAGAAGCGGTTCTGAGATGCTTTTTGCTAAAAAATAAGCCAGGACTGAACAGATAGCCAATGAATCTGCAACAACAAAGGCAAGTTCTCTTATAAGGGATGACATAATTTGAGTTCTTGTGATTGCGTCAGCCATATGCAGTGCCATTGCTTTGGAATATATGGTCAGGCTTAGAACAGGTAAAGGGATTAGAGTAATACTTAGAAATACAATTAAAAACCGTTTCTGGATATTAAGCTTAAATACATTTTTGACGCGACTCAAATTGCCTTCTGGAAAAAATTTCGGGATATAATTTCGCCAGGTATTTTCCAAAACAAAATAAAGAATCATTGCTGTAACACCACCACCCAGAAGAGAAATACCTAAAAACTGCCTTAAACAATGAATAAGATCCGGGGTATTGATATTAAAAATTTTACCGGTGATCAAGGGCTCAAGAAAACCAAATATAAATCCGGCAAAAATCCAGATCATAAAAGTAATCAAAGAAACAACCACAGGAAATTGCATAGCCCGCCTCTGGAGAAGATAGACTTCAGCCGGTTCTAAGGAGTGTATATCAGTGTGACCATAGGCAATCTCTAACAGAGCGTGTATGGTTTTTCTACTGACCAACATAAAACTCAAAGTAAGAAAAGCAGTGGCAATTATAAAAAAAAGCGTTGAATAATAGGCAGGGACATCCCACTCAATCCCTCGTATTTCAAGGATAAATGAAAAGTATATATAAGTTGAAACTGCTCCTACCATATTTATCAATGGTATTAAAACGTTAATTTTTTTCATCAGCAATCCTCTAATTGTTTTTCTATGGCAAAAGCAAGATCATCTCTCCCCTGCTCTTTCAGTAAAGGAATCATGGGTCTGTAAAAGGGTGGCCGAACCCTGATTGTTATATCAAACTGAGAAATTTGATCCGGCGATATTTCGTCCTCAACAAAAGCTTCTGTTTTATGCAACAGACCAAGGGCTGTCAATTCAGTCATGGTTCTCACACACTTTTCACATTTCCCGCAATTTAGCCGGTCAGGAACATTAGCAAGGCAGACTCTGAAATTTTGAAACGCGACATCCCACTTAGAAACTATTTTTATTTTTGCAAGCCTGGAAAGTTCATAATCCCGGTGTCTGATTCTCATGTTATAGCTCGAATACTCAGGATCAAGGAGCGGATGTGAACCGCAGGGATGTAAGTTTTTGATATCATAGGATGATCCGATGAAAACCATATTCAGTCTTTTTGAAAATGAATGGGCAATAGAGCCTAAAACAGCTCCGAAAAAACTGTCAAGCCATAATGCTCTTTCATCACAAAGGTGTCTGATATTAGTATATACAGGAATCAGTTCAACTTTTGCATCATCTGTGATCTTAATAATAGCTTCTTTTGCCCTTTCAAAAACATGATACTTCATTCCCCTCTCAACCACACCGCCAATATCAAACCCATGCAGGAAAAAACCATCCCTGATATACCCCGGGTGGGATTCAGGATAATGTAGCCGGTTTAACCTCAATGCTGCTAAAGAATCCATGCCCCCGGTCATGAACATTCCTGTCTTTGGTGCTTGCAGAGGTCTTACAACTGCACTTGTTTTTGCTTCTATTTTTAATGGCTTGTACTTTCCGTCTGTCCAGTGCTCCAGGATAGCCATTGCAATCTCAAGGCTCTCTTTTAATAAAGGACATATCTCTTCGGTAAGAAATATTCTTTTTTCACCAAGATGAATTGCAGGAAGCAGACATCCCACAAGAAAAGCATGGGGGTTTGCAGAAAATCCATCTGCATATTTTTTATCAGTTTTAATATAAATCTCTTTTGCGGCTCTGTCACAATCTTCAAATTGAACCAGGGCATTTGCCTGGATGTCATCTCCATCTTGAGTAATATTAAAATTAGATACTTTCATTATTCTCTCCGCTCTATTGTCAAAGGGCCATGGATTGAAGCCACATAGTCTATTATCTGTGAAGCTACATCAATACCGGTTGCTGCCTCAAGGCCTCTAAATCCAGGGGAATAGTTAGCCTCAATTACCACAGGAGGACAATCGGCTGCAATAATAATGTCAATACCGGCTATTGCAAGGCCACAGGCATTTGCTGCTTTGAGGGCAAGTTCTTCCAATTCTCTGGATAATTCAAATTTCTGGGCATCTCCTTTCTGGTGGATATTGGCTCTGAAATTCTCCTTTTGCGGTTCTAATTGCATAGCTCCAATCACTCTACCACCTAAAACAAAAGCACGTATATCTAACCGTTTTTCAGGTGTGAAAAATTGCTGAACAAGAACACCTTTACGCTCTTTTAAGTGCTGTTCAAAAAACATGAGAGCATCTTTTTCATCATTGGCTTTAATCACTCCGGTACCACCCATACCATCTACCTGTTTAACAATAACAGGAAAGCCATCAACCCGGTTGACTGCTTCCATAAAAAGCTCTTTTTTTGTAATAAAATATGTATCAGGAACTGCTATGCCTGATGACATTAAAACCTGTAATGTGATGTACTGATTTCGGGTAATGGTAACACTATTGAGATCATTGACCAGTGGAATATTAAGTTTATTAAACTGACGCAGCAGTACAAGACCATAATCACCCATGGGAGAGCCCTGCCTGGGCATTATAATATCCAGATTATCTGCAATTTTATCAATATAATACTCAAAATTTTTATTTTCTATTCCTGCGATCATATCATAGGGGTTGATCAGAATAATCTTGTGTCCGAGCTCATTGGCAGCTTCCCTCAATCTGCCATTGGGATGAAAGCTGAAATCATTAACAGTGAGAATCCCTATATTCATTTTTTTAAACCCCATTCTTTATCAATCATATGTTCAGGCATCCATAATCCCATCTGTTTGCCAACCTTTTCGCTGAAATAGGAAA
>JAIOSM010000454.1 GCA_021107575.1 Desulfobacteraceae bacterium
CCTCCGTCCATTGCCTGGGCAGTCCTTGCAATAGTAGAAGTTGCAGCTACTGAACATGCCGCAGTTACTCCAGCCTTTAAAAAGGATCTTCTTGAAAAATTCGGTGACATTTTTATTCCTCTCATGTTGTTTTATTAGAATATAAAACAAATATTAATTATATCAAGGGCAAATTATTTGCACAAGTTCAATATGTATTGTATATTGTCAAAAATAATTACCGACTGATACTATATAGTTAGAAATAGTAATATAATAAGAATACTGGAAATTTATGGAATTTGTATCAATTTTTAAACATGCTTTAATGATTAGTTTTTTTGTGTTTGTGATGATGCTTCTGGTTGATTTCATTGACACTACAAGCAACAGACGTGTGTCAGATATCATAAAGGGAGGAAAGTGGCGGCAATATACTCTGTCTTCCTTTTTTGGTTCCATACCAGGTTGTCTTGGTGCATTCATGAATGTAAGTCTTTATGTCAGAGGGGTAATCGGCTTTGGCGCTGTAGTAGGCGGGATGATAGCCACTTCAGGTGATGAAGCGTTTGTTATGCTTTCGCAATTTCCAGGAACTGCATTGATACTTTTTGGGCTTTTGTTTGTCTGTGGAATTATATTCGCAAGAATCAGCGATGGGATTGTAGATGTTTTAGGTATCACTCCTTGTAGCGCATGTCTTGATGCGCAGTGCGTGGAGTGTGAATCTGACATGAAAGACAACATAAAAATCAGTGATATTTTTCAACCCAACAATTTTTTTATAAATTTAAAAACCATTTCTTTTACCCGATTTCTTTTATTTGCGCTTACTATTTCCTTTACGGTTTTAGTCGCTTCAGGAAACCTAGGGCCTGATTCCTGGGGTTGGAAACGCATCACCTTTATCTGCCTTTCTTTAATAACTTTATACATTACTGCTGTTGTTTCTGAACATTATATGCATTCTCATATTTGGGATCATATTTTAAAAAAGCATATCATGCGTGTATTTTTGTGGAGTTTTGCAGCATTGCTTTTTGTCCATTGGGGTTTATCTGCCTGGGACTTAGGTCTGATTGTTAAACAGCACATGTGGTTAGTGCTGGTGATTGCCGCACTGATTTCAATTATACCGGAATCAGGACCTCATCTTATATTTGTAATGATGTTTGCCCAGGGGTTAATCCCTTTTTCTGTATTATTCACAAGCTCATTTGTTCAGGATGGTCATGGCATGCTTCCTTTACTTTCATATAGTATTAAAGATGCTCTTCTTATTAAGGTTTTTAATTTAGGTTTTGGTTTGGCTGTTGGAGGTATCCTATTTGCCATGGGTTTTTAGTTCAAAAAAGATCATTAAAATATAAAGGACAAAGATATGTCATTCACAGTAAAAGATATATTTAATATTGAAGTAGCTCCGGCTCTCGGGTGTACTGAACCTGTGGCTATTGCCCTAGGTGCAGCAGCCTGTGCATCACTCGCAGGAGATGATGAATTGAAATCCATCAATATTCTGGTAAGCCCCAATATTTATAAAAATGGCATAGCTGTTTCTATTCCCGGAACTAACGGCCTATCAGGCCTTGATCTTTCATCAGCTCTTGGAGCCTTTGGAGGGGACCCTGTATTAAAGCTTGAAGTGCTTGCCCCTGTTGATGAAATATCGACTAAAAAAGCTGTTGATTTTGTACGAAACAAACATGTTTCAGTTGATATTGCCAGGGATAAAACCGGAGTCTATATAAAAACAATTATGATTGCCGGAAAAAATACTTATGAATCAGTGATAGAGGGCCTTCATGATCATATCGTCTCTCTAAAGAAAAATCAGAAACAAATTGGGGATTCAGACCTTATGCCTAGGGATTCAGAAAATAAGGGCGGGAATGAGCTGTTAAGACTTGAAGCCTGGTTAAAAGAAAAATCTCTTGCCGATCTCCTTGATCTTGTAGACGATCTTGATAGAGACGATCTTGATTTTCTCAAAAAAGGCGTAGATTATAATCTTGCCCTTGCAGATTATGGTTTAAAGCACGGGTCAGGGCTAGGGATTGGAAAAGCTCTCCAGCGTATGGTCAGGCTGAACTTGTTGACTAATGACATGGTTCTTGCTGCCCGTATCCTTACATCTGCAGCTGCTGATGCCAGAATGTCCGGGGTGAAATTACCTGCCATGAGTTCCGCAGGCAGTGGTAATCATGGTCTGACGGCTATACTTCCAATCTGGGCAGTTAAGGATTTTGTGAATCATGATAAAGATACGGTTTTAAAGGCTATTGGATTAAGTCATATGATTTCGGCCTATATTAAATCATATACGGGCAGACTTTCAGCGATATGTTGATGTTCAGTTGCAGCCGGAGCAGGCGCAACTGTTGGAATTACATATCTTCTAGGAGGCGATATAACACATATCTCAGGTGCCATAAAAAACCTGACAGAAGATCTTGCCGGTGTGATTTGTGATGGTGCAAAAGCAGGCTGTGCTCTAAAACTTGTCACAGCAGCAGGTGCAGCAGTTCAGGCAGCACTTTTCTCTTTGCAGGGCGTAGTTGTTGAAGCAACAGATGGAATTATATCAGATTCCCCTGAGCAGACCATGCAAAACATTGGTATTCTAAGCACCAAAGGAATGATAGAAACTGACAGAATAATTCTTAAAATTATGGTGGATAAATCTTTAAAACCAGCTTGAGAGTCGCTATGCAATAACTTCCACTCCCTTTAAATCCCTCAAGCGAAAGTAGTCCAAGCATCTTCTTCTATTGTGATATATGTTTTGTTTTTGCAACCTCTACAAGTGTTTCTAACCTTACTACTCTTTTATCAATCTCTATGGTTCTTTCTGAAAGTTTTTCAGTTTAGCTTAAAAATAGCGACTTGTTCACTTTTTTATCTTGTTTTGAGATAGTTTTTTAAATCTCTATAGTAGTTTTCATGCGGACCAATCATTATCAATTCAAGATCATATCTGATAAAACGATATGAAAGCAAGTATTCAATGCTTTTCAGTTTGAATTTATGAACGAATACACCACGAAGGTCACCTTTTTTTTCTGTGCCAATGTTTGGAGTTTCAGCAATTTTTAACACTTGCTTGTCAAGCGTTTTTTTATCCTGTTTGCCAAATTTTTTTACTTTCCGTTTAAATGAGCGGGATTGAATAATTTTCATTGAGTGCTATCCGAATTCATATTCTGATGATTCACCTTGTTCTAACTCCGCAAGGCCAATAAGGATATCTTTGATCATGCTGTAAGTTAAATCAGGATTTTCTTCAGCACATTTTCCAATATTTGCCCAGTGTTCAATTTGTCCAGTTAACGAACGTTTGTCAATTTTGCTAAATATTCTTGCTTTTTTTGCCAAATCATCTGTAATCCTAACTGCGGTTGTCATAATGACTGCCTCCTAAAATGTCAGTGTTACTTGTATAATAAGGTAGCACGAAAACTTGCAATATGCAACATATTGTTGCGTATTGTATTAAAATTTGCTTTGAAAGCGAACATATTGCGCACGGGGCGCGCTTTTTGCGCTCTCGTATAGCTAATTGTTAAAGCTTTTTCTTAATACCTTCATACATATTACCAACAACTTCAAAGTTGCTGTTTTCATACGAAATATTTATTGGCAAAGATTTCGTATCTTCCATCCAAGGCTATAAGGTTAGTACTATTTTCTTCAGCATGGGCGTTGTGGAAGAAAAGAATTACCTCGTAGGGTGACTTGCACACATTAAATATATTTTGTTTAAAATAGACCTTGTAAAATTTTGTATGAGAAATTTTCTGTGTATATTTTTTTTGCAGCAATAAGAGCTTTTTCACTTACAGATAATAAAAGAGCAGCGTTATTTGGTACAAAATATGTGACACAGGATTTTTTACTTAAAGAGACCTTATCAATGTCTGTATTAGCATGCTACCTTGCAATAAACCGTTCTCATATTTTTGATGGCAAACTGGTTTCATTAACCGAGCATCACCCAGTTCAAACCGATCTAGGATCGTACCTACGACCAATCCCAATTTTCCATTCTTCTCTTTTTGTTTTTTCGGCATACTTATGTGTTTGTAGATTTAACCATTCACTAACATGTTTATTTGTCTTAAAAATTTACATGGGTTTTTGAATAAGTAAAATCGCCATAAATGATTTCCTATCTATGCTGTTAAAAAATGTCAAGGCGGGAAAATAAAACGTTAATGTTGCATTATTATTTTATTAAGTTGACTATGAAAGCAGGGTTGTTATTTTATTAGTTAATGGAATATGCTCATGGAAACAGATAATGAAGAAAACTGATAAAAAAGATATGCCACATAAAGATATAACAGGGGTTGTTCTTGAGAGTATCTCTGACGGTGTTTTTTCTGTTGATCATGACTGGAAGATAATATCATTTAATCGTGCTGCTGAGGAAATTACAGGAGTTCCGCGTAAAGAGGCCATGGGGAAACATTGCTGGGAAGTCTTTCGTTCAAATATGTGTGAGACAGATTGTGCTTTGAAAAAAACCATGGAGCAGGAGAAATCTTTTGTCAGTACATCAACATATATTGTAAATGCAGATCAAAAACAGATACCTGTTACTGTAGCAACATCTCTTTTGCAGGACAAGGAAGGCGAAATCCTGGGAGGGGTTGAAGTGTTCCGAGATCAAAGCCTGGTAGAAGGGCTTAGAAAGGAGATTTCAGCTAAATTCCAGATGTGTGATATGGTTAGTAATAATCTGGAAATGAAAAAGATTTTTAATATTCTCCCTCAAATAGCAAAAAGTGACAGTACGGTTTTAATTGAAGGAGAGACAGGTACTGGTAAAGAATTGATGGCAAGGGCTAT
>JAIOSM010000042.1 GCA_021107575.1 Desulfobacteraceae bacterium
GATTTTCAGTCCCCTGCTCTACCGACTGAGCTACCTGGGCAAAAACGCCAAAAACGAAAGGAATATATGCTTTTTTGATCTTTATGTCAAGAAAAATTCTGCTAAATGTCTCCGAAATAATGTTGAATCAGAGAACATGCTGTTATTGAAGCAGTTTCAGCTCTTAATATTCTAGGACCCATCAGATATGTTTTAAATCCGGCATTTTTGGCAAGGATAATTTCTTCTCTTGATAACCCGCCTTCAGGGCCTATCAAGATACTGATCTTTTTAATAGTTTCTGTTTTTTGATCAAGTTCAGTAAGTTTACCAATGGGAATGGTTGCATTTTCCCAAAAGGCAATTTTTAAGTCAGATAAAGCTGTGTCTTTTATCATGTCTGAGAATGTTATAGGCCTGTTAATTTTTGGGAGGACACTTCTATTACATTGCTTTAATGCTTCCATTGCAATTTTTTCCCATCTTTTTATGCGGGAATCTATTCTTTTTTTGTCTGGTTTTGGTATTGCCCTCTCACAAAAAAGCGGTGTCCATGCAGAAATACCAAGTTCAGTTAAATGTTTTACAAGGGTGTCCATTTTATTGTCTTTCAGCATACCCTGGAAAAGGGTAATCCGGGCTGGTGATTCAGATTTGGAATTATATGATTTTTTGATGGCAAGTTTTACTTCTTTAGGAGATATTGTTGTGATTATTGAGTTAAAGTCTTTGCCTTTGCCATTTGTAAATATAATTTTATCGTTAGGGCGCATTCTTAGGACTTTGGTAATATGCTTTGCATCCTGTCCTATAATAATAGCATTGTTGCCATTGATGTTTTTATCTGAGATTAAAAATTTTTGCATAATAAGAATTAATAAATCAAAGCTGATAATATGTAAATACTTTTAAATTTAAAAAGCAGTGTTATTAGGTTGACACAGCAGGGGCACTTTGATATTTTTGTTTAAATGGTGTAGAGAAGTATTAATACCACTTTATGGAGGCAGATTGCTGATATGGCAAACCCAACAAAACCAGCAGGAACACCCGAAGGTTCTAAACCTGGAATTATTGATCTTACTGATATTGTCGATGGCAGTGTTGCTGGAGATTTTGAAGAAGATATACTTGAGCTTACTGATATTGTTAAGAGCAATTCTTCCGGAGAAATTGAAACTGAGGTTATCGAACTTACAGATATAGTTAATTCCAAAGATACGGAGCAGGTTGAGGAAGAAATCCTTGAACTTAATGAGATAGTTGATGGTGACAGTGTTGAGGAACAAAAGAGCCCGAATAAAGATAAGGATATAGAAGAATTTGTTGAAGTTGACGAAGATTACATTGAAGTAGCTGATGAGCCGTATGAGGAAGACGAGGAGATTGTTGTTGAAGAAGAGCCGGATGAGGAAGAATCAGAACAGGTAAAACCTTCAGCAATAGAGTTTGATATAGAAAAGGTTAAAGAAATAGTAAAAAAAGAGATAGGCGCTCAATTAGCTGAAGCCTATGACGATAAAGATGATACAGATGACAATGAGGATGAGCTTGAAGTAGACGTTGAACCGGAACAGATCGAAGCTGCTATTGAGAAAATTGTTCAGGAGAAATTTGCTGACAATATTGAGTCAGTTCTTTTTGAGATTATGGAAAAAGTTATCAAAAAAGAAATGTTGGAAGTTAAAAAGAATCTACAGAAAGATTTGGATAATATTATAAAAAGTTGATGCCATTTATCCAAGACTGCTACTATATTCGGGGGATTTTAATAATCCCCCTTTTTAATTAGATTAAGTTTCAGGAGTTATTTTATGAGTGATGATCTGCTTGAGAAAAGTTATGATCCTGTTGGAATTGAAGAAAAATGGTATAAATTCTGGGAAGAAAATAAATATTTCCATGCAAAGGACAAGAGTGATGCTAAAGCTTATTCCATAGTTATTCCCCCTCCTAATGTCACAGGTGTTTTGCACATGGGGCACGCTTTGAATATAACAATTCAGGATATTATGTGCCGGTATAAAAGGCTTATTGGAGATAATGTTTTATGGATGCCGGGCACTGATCATGCAGGAATTGCAACTCAGAATGTTGTGGAAAAAGATCTTGCAAAAAAGGGGAAATCAAGAGACGAACTTGGAAGAGAAGAGTTTATTAAAGAAGTCTGGAAATGGCGTGAGGTCTCAGGCGGAGCAATTATTAATCAGCTAAAAAGGATTGGTGCGTCATGTGATTGGGACCGTGAGCGATTTACGATGGATAAAGGACTTTCAAAAGCTGTAAGAAAAGTTTTTGTTAAACTCTATAAGGATGAGCTTATATATAAAGGCCAATATATAATTAACTGGTGCCCGAGATGTAAAACAGCACTCTCAGATTTAGAAGTTGAATATGCTGAAAAAGATAGCATACTTTATTATATCAAGTATCCTTTTGAGAATAACGATGATGATGGACTGATTGTTGCTACCACGAGACCCGAAACAATGTTCGGAGATACCGGTGTTGCCATAAATCCTGAAGATAAAAGATACAATAATTTATCCCATAATAATGTTCTGCTCCCTTTAGCCAACAGAATTATTCCCATAATAAAAGATAAATATGTTGATGTTGAGTTTGGTACAGGTGCTTTAAAAATCACTCCTGCCCATGATCCCAATGATTTTAATCTGGGCGAGAAGCATAATCTTGAGACAGTAAAAGTCATTGATGAAGATGGAAATATGACATCCGGGGCAGGGCTTTATGAAGGCATGGACAGATTTGAGTGTAGAAAAAAAGCAGTTGCTGATTTGAAAAATTTAGGACTTCTTGTAAAAGAAGAGCCTTTGAAAAACAGCATTGGAGAATGTTACAGATGTAAAACCATTGTTGAGCCATTTCTTTCAAAACAATGGTTTGTTAAAGCAAAACCCCTTGCTGAAAAAGCCATGGAGGCAGTTAAACAGAAAAAAACCAGAATCATTCCATCAAACTGGGAAAAGACATATTTTGAGTGGCTTGAGAATATTCGTGATTGGTGCATCTCCCGTCAGATATGGTGGGGACACAGAATCCCTGTATGGAAATGTGCTGACTGTGGCGCTTACACTGTTGAAGAAAAAGATCCGGATATTTGCTGTGAATGTGGATCAAATAAGATTGCTCAGGAAGAAGATGTTTTAGATACATGGTTTTCAAGTGCATTGTGGCCTTTTTCCACAATGGGGTGGCCTGAGAATACAGAGCTTTTAAAGACTTTTTATTCCACAAATCTTCTTGTAACAGGATTTGATATTCTTTTTTTCTGGGTTGCACGAATGATGATGATGGGTCTCTATTTCATGAAAGACGTTCCTTTTAAAGATGTTTATATTCATGCTCTTGTGAGAGACGAACATGGAAAAAAGATGAGCAAATCCAAAGGAAACGTTATTGATCCTATCAAAGTGATTGATCAATACGGTGCAGATGCTTTTCGTTTTACTCTTGCTGCGTTTGCTGCCCAGGGAAGGGATGTAAAAATGTCCGCCGACAGGGTAGAGGGATATCGTCATTTTGTTAACAAGTTATGGAATGCCTCAAGATTTGCTCTTATGCATATTGATGAGAATAGCATTAAGAACGATTGTTTAGACAACGTATCTAATCTTTCCAACCTTGAACAATGGATACTCTCAAGATCATCCCTGGCTACCCAAAAAGTAAAATATGGGATAGAGGAATATAGATTTAACGAGGCGGCAAGTGATATCTATCAATTTGTATGGCATGAGTTTTGTGACTGGTATCTTGAGGCAGCAAAACCTGCTCTTTATGAAAAAGAAGGTAAAGAGAGGCGGGATGCAGCAAGAGCCGTTCTGTCCAAAGTTTTAAAAGATATTATTGTTATGCTTCACCCTTTTATGCCTTTTGTGACAGAACAGGTGTGGAGTATTCTGCCCATGACGGATGGCTCCATAATGAAGGCTTCATTTCCTTATGATGCAGATTACTATGGGAAGGCTCGTAATAAGGAAATTGAAACAGGTATGGAGTTTATATTTGATCTTGTTACAGGTATCAGAAATGTAAGAAGTGAGATGAATATTCCTCTCTCAAAAATTCTTAAGGTCAGGATACAAACACTTGATAAAAAAGAGACAGAAGCAATTAAGGGTAATAAATCAATTGTTATGAACCTTGCAAAGCTTGATGATCTTGACTTTTTAGGTACAGAAAACGCACCTGAATCTTCTGCTGCTGTTGTTGTAGGGAGCAGCACCTCATATGTATTATTAAAAGATGTCATTGATGTGGCAAAAGAAGAAAAACGTCTTAAAAAGGAAATTGAGAAAGTCTTAAAAGATTTGAAAGTTGTTTCAAACAGGCTTAATAATGACAGTTTCCTTGATAAAGCTCCTGAAAATGTTATAAATAAAGTAAAAGACCAATATAAAGAACTTCAGGAAAAAAATGATAAATTAGATGACAATCTTGATAGAATAAAAGGTATTAAATAAGATATTTAATAGAGTGGCTGCATTATGGATGTATTAACAGAACTTATATCGCTGTCTTTTTTTGAAGACTCAGGATTCGGTGATATCACAACTGAGAATTTGATAGATAGGAATGCTGTGGGCCGCGGAGTTATTCTTGCCAAAGAGCCTGCCATACTAAGTGGAGTTGATGTTGCTTCAAAAGTTTTTAAAACACTAGATTCCAATATTGATATTAAATTGTTTTTTTCTGATGGGGACAGCTTAAAAAAGGATGATGTTATTTTAGAAGTCAGAGGAGAACTTGTAAGCATGCTTAAAAGCGAACGGGTTGCATTGAATTTTTTGCAACGTCTTTCCGGCATTGCAACTTATACCCGTGCCATTGTTGACAATCTTGATAATAAAACAAAAGTTCGTATTGTGGATACAAGAAAAACTACCCCTGGCTGGAGAATGATTGAAAAAGCAGCTGTGCGTGCCGGTGGTGCATATAATCATCGTATGTCACTTTTTGATGGTGTTTTAATAAAAGATAATCATATTGCAGCAGCAGGATCAATAAAAAAAGCAGTTGAAAAAATAAGACCAAAAATATCTCATCTTTTAAAGATTGAAGTCGAGGTGTCAACCCTGGAGCAGGTAAAAGAGGCGATTGAAGCTCGTGTCGAAGTTATTATGCTTGATAATATGGATCTGCCCCTGATGAAAAAAGCTGTTCAATATATTGATAAAAGGGCAATTGTTGAGGCATCAGGCAATATGGATAAACAGACCATTAACAAAGTTGCATTAACAGGGGTTGATGTTATTTCTATTGGCGCGTTGACACACCAGGCAAGAGCTGTGGATTTAAGTATGCAGATTAATGCAGAGTAGACCAGATTAATTATCGGGCTCGGTCAGAGAGGAAAGCCGATCTCTTCCATTATTTTTAGAAAGATACAGGGCTTTATCACTCCGCTTGATAAATGATTCCCTGTTATCATTTTTAATTAGTTCTGTGGCTCCGATACTTATGGTGATAGATGAAGTCGTATCAAGCTTGGGATTGAATACTTTAGCACGTACACTTTCTATGATTCTTGTCCCCACAAGGCATGCTTTTTCAAGTTTTGTCTCTGGAAGTAAAACTGCAAATTCTTCTCCACCATATCTAAAGGCAGTATCAGTAGTTCTAAGGCAAGCTATAATAATTTTGCCCAACTCATTTAATACATTATCCCCTTCGAGATGCCCCCATGTATCATTGTAATTTTTGAAAAAATCCAGGTCCATCATCAGCAGTGATAACGGGCGTGAATACCGGTGATGCCTTGCAATTTCGGTTTCAATAAGATCGAAAAAATATCTTGAATTATAAAGACCTGTAAGATCATCAGTAATTACAAGCTGTTCCATTCTTTTCATTGTTTTGTCATGTTGTTTTTTTAATGAAATTTCATGCTGAACTCTTTTGATCCTGAGATCAAGCTCTTCAAATCTAAAAGGTTTAAATATGAAATCACTGGCACCTGTATCTATTGCATCTTTATAAGAATAGTTTGCATTAAAACCTGTCATGACAATAACTCTGATATCATATTTATTGTTAATATATTTTGTCAGTTCAAGGCCATCCATGCCCTGCATCATTATGTCGGTTACTACTATGTCTGCTTTGAAGGTGTTAAGTTGTTCAATTGCTTCTTCTGCACTGGACGAGGATTCGACAATATAGCCCTTTATTTCCAGATAATCTTCAACAGATTCTCGTATGGCATCATCGTCATCAACAACTAAAATGGAATCGGTCATTATTAAGCTCACCTTGACTATTTTTCTGTCAACTGATAAATGTTTTATTCTTTCCAAAATTAATTTATAATCAATTTGTATTTTATTTATATTTTGTGAGGGGAAAAGTCAACTCTTTGTTTGGAGTCAAGTTGAAGTATAAAGCAGAAAACATTAGAAATTTTAGTATTATAGCTCATATAGATCATGGCAAATCAACCTTGTCAGATAGGATGATACAACTTTCAGATATAGTGTCTGATCGTGATTTTCAAGACCAGATTTTAGACACAATGGATATTGAGAGAGAAAGAGGGATTACAATAAAGTCTCAAACCGTTTCTCTCCCTTATAAAGCAGATGATGGTAAAACATATCTTTTAAATCTGATTGATACTCCCGGGCATGTTGATTTTACATATGAAGTTTCCCGGGCACTTGCAGCCTGTGAGGGAGCGTTGGTTATTGTTGATGCAAGCCAGGGTGTGGA
>JAIOSM010000095.1 GCA_021107575.1 Desulfobacteraceae bacterium
CGCTTCAGAGAATGATTCAGGCGCATTTTCCGGGACTTTCTTGCATATTTGCGCCATTTTGAAAAGTTCATTTTTTCTTTCAGGGTTGCTCTCTTTTGAAGCAAATTTTTCAAGCTCGTCAGCATGTCTTTTTGCAAAGGAGATAAGGGCATCAGCAGCAATTTCCAAAGCTTTTAGTTCTTCAAGTTTATTGTAGGCCAGGGGATCGTTAAAAAAGTCCACTTGCTCTTTTGAGGCTTGTATCTCTTTTTTAAGGTCTGAAAACCCTTTGATGTAAATCATGTCACCGCAGGCAGTATGCCCCGGAGATCGCTGTTCCTGGAATTCTGTAAACATTCCTGCTTCAAAAGAGGCAAGCCATTCTTTATCCATGGTACTTAAGATTTTTTCTCTTATGGTTTTGCCAGCCCAGAAAGGTATGATTTTTTTCTTATAAACAGACTTTGTTTTTTCTGAAACTTTGTATGATATTTTGTCACGATTATTGAGCACATCAAGGTCATCAAGAGAATGCAGGCATATTTCAGGGTAAGTTGGAACAGCTTTGGGAGCCGGCCCTCTTTCTCCTACAATAAGTTCGTTTTGGCCAATATATATGCTTTTATTTTCAAGTATATATTTGAGACAAAGAGCTCTCTGGCAAGGTACTGACTCTTTTAAATTAATACCTGATTCATAAAATTTTGTTACAAGTAAAGCTCTTTCATGGGAAAGAGAGACTTTAGCTTTTTCACTTTTTGTTTTAAGCGCTTTTATTCTTTTGTTCATTTTATCACCATTTTGTTTGGCATTATCCGCCAATTGTCACATTAAATCCATTATCTTTAAATTTTTGTTTTATTTTGTTTATTTTTGTTGTTGAACAGGGTTTAAGTCCTTTAAGATGATTTTTCATTCCAAGGGTTTCATACTTTCCTTCTCCGGTATTATGAAAGGGAAGCAAGCTAATATCCTTAAATTTTTTTAAGCTTGTTAAAAAAAATATTATACCATTTATATTATCATTTGTATCGGTTATATCCGGAATCAAAGGGATTCTTATTGTGACAGCAATATTATTTTTTGATGCAAATTTTAAGCTATCAAGAACAGGTTTTAAAGGGACATTGGTAAATTGTTTGTGCATATTGTTGTCAATAAATTTTAGATCAAATAATACCATGTCAATTTTTTGACATATTTCTTTGAATACGTTTAAAGACGCATATCCTGAAGTGTCTAAGCATGTATGGATTGCTTTTTTTTCGCATTCTTTAATAATATCTAAAAGAAAATCCGGCTGACTTAATGGCTCTCCACCGGAAAAAGTAACTCCGCCTTGGGACTGGTCATAAAATATACGATCTTTTTCAATCTCATAGATAAGCTTGGACACTGAATATGTATCAGTCTGACCGATTTTATTTTGATTTATTTTGTTCTTATCTGTTTTATCAGCAAAAGACTGACTTTCAGGATTATGGCACCATTGACATTTTAAAGGGCATCCCTGGAAAAAAATTGTGGTTCTTATGCCGGGGCCATCATGGAGGCAATACTTCTGAATTTTAAATATATACCCTTTTTGTGTCGATTGCTTGGTATCTGTCATTGTTTATAAATAGCATTTTAACCATTTTGCATCAATTTGTATTTTTGATTAAAAAAATCATTGACTCTAAAATTTAAAAAAGTATAATGAATGAAGATTCATTTAGTACCAATGGGATAATATGGGAATGAAAAACATTATAGATAAGGCGCAACAAATTGTTTTTATAGCAGAAAGAAACAAAGTTTGTGTTTTTTTTAAACATGAGTTAATATGAAATACTAAATGAGGAAAGATTCATTTTTTATAAAATAATTTTTAAAATTTAATTAATATATCACTAACAAAGGCCGGGGAGGAAAAAATGGCACAACAAATTGTAGACAGAAGAGATATCGACTTTGTTCTTCATGAACAATTTATGGCAGGAGATTTTGCTGAAAAACATGAAGATTTTGCTGACTTTAATAAAAAAACGATAGATATGATTGTTTCAGAGGCCAGGACTTTTGCAATAAAAGAACTCTTACCTACATATAAAGAAGGCGATGAGCAGGGCTGCACTTTTAAAAATGGTGAGGTTATAACACCTGAATCATTTAAAAGAGTTTATGATCTTTTGAATGAAGCCGAATGGCTTGCCATGGTTGAAGACCCTGAGTGGGGCGGTCAGGGAATGCCAAGATTAGCGTCATCAGCTGCATATGAATATTTCAATGCTGCAAATTACCCTTTTATGATGTATGCAGGTCTTACCCACGGTGCAGGAAAATTGGTGGAATCTTTTGGTACTGACGAGCAAAAAGAGCTTTTTTTAAAAAAAATGTATTCAGGAGAATGGACTGGAACCATGATGTTGACAGAACCGGGTGCCGGGTCTGATGTAGGAGCTTTAACCACCACAGCAACAAAAAATGATGATGGTACATATTCAATTAAGGGTGACAAGATTTTTATATCAGGCGGAGACCACGATATTGCTGACAATATCATACATCCAACCCTTGCACGTATTGAAGGCGCTCCTGAGGGAACAAAAGGGATAAGCCTTTTTCTTGTACCAAAAATTCGAGTTAATGATGATGGTTCCTTAGGCGAACCTAATGATGTTATTTGTACCGGTATTGAGCATAAGCTTGGGATACATGGGAACAGTACTTGTTCCATCGCTCTTGGTGGTAAAGGAGAATGTGTTGGTACACTTCTTGGCGAAGAGAACAAGGGTATGAAAGCGATGTTTCTGATGATGAACGAGGCTCGCCTTCTTGTGGGATACCAAGGCTTTGCATGCGCATCAGCTTCATATATACATGCAGTTAATTATGCAAGAGAAAGAGTACAGGGCAAAAACCTTCTAGAAATGATGGATCCTGCTGCACAACCTGTTACCATTATAAATCACCCTGATGTCAGAAGACAACTCATGGAAATGAAGGTTTATGTAGAAGGAGCAAGAAGCCTTCTTTATTATGTTAATTATTGTTCAGATATGGCGAAAATTGCAGAAACTGAGGAAGAAAGAGAAAAGTATGAAGGTTTTATTGAGGTTTTGACACCCATTGCAAAAGGTTACGTAACTGATCGTGCCTTTGACATCTGCAGTCAGGGAGTTCAGGTCTATGGCGGTTATGGATATATTGAAGAATTTCCGGTTGCACAGCTTTTAAGAGATTGCAGAATTACCATGATTTATGAAGGAACCAATGGTGTTCAGGCAATGGACCTTCTTGGAAGAAAACTTGGCTTGAAAAAAGGCAAACCTATTATGGACCTTTTTGGTGAAATGCTAAAAACTGTCGCCAACGCTAAAAAAATTCCTTCCCTTGAAGCAGATGCTGTTAAAGTTGAAGAACTTTTTAATAAACTTGTCGAAGTAGCATTGCACATGGGACAGGCAGCTATGTCCGAAAAAGTATTAAGTGCTTTTGCAAATGCTCACCCTCTCATGGATGCAACAGGAGATGTTATGATGGCATGGATGCTTCTTTGGAGAGCAACCATCGCAGCAACAAAACTTGAAAAAGCAAAGAAAAAAGACATTCCTTTTTACGAAGGTTTACTTAAATCTCTTACCTATTTTGTTGATGCAAAGCTTCCAATCACAATTGGCAGAATGAATGGTTTGATGAACACCAGTTCAGCAGCAGTGGATATAGACGCTGCCTCTTTTCCATCATAAATATAAGACAAACAATAAAAAAACCTTGTTGCTATAGTTCAAAACTATCAGCAACAAGGTAAGACTTTTGAATAACACTTTTTTTGCTTAATTACTAGGTCAGCTAAAAATTATAAACCTCTTAATAGCTTATCAAGAGTCTTTTTTGTGTAATTAACAGGAATATTGAATCTTTCGGCATATCGTATTACAGTGCCAGCAAATAAATCCCATTCGCTTTGTATGCCCTTTGTCTCAACATCCCTTTGAAATGATGTTTTTGTTTCAAAAGCAAACTGACTTGCTTTTGAAAAGGAAGTTTCTACAATATTAGGTGGAAGTCCTATTCTGAGGGCACCTGCAATCAATGCAACTTCCTGCATAATATTTTTTACAAGAATGCCAAGCTTTTCATCCTTGACTGTTTCGCCGATTGTTTTGTTATAGGTTGCTGTTACTAATGCAAAGGATGCTATGAAAATATATTTTGTCCATATTGCAATATTCACATTTTCAAAAAATTCAATCAGAATGCCGGCTTTTTTAAAAAGAGTTAAAAGTTTTTCAGGATAAAAATCAGGGTAAAGTGGATCTTTACCAATTGATATCTGGCATGTCCCGCCTTTCTGGAAAATAACACCAGGTGATTCAATATGAGTTCCTAAATATACACAGGCAGGTAAAAGGAATCCTTTTTTTAAATGTGGCCGCATTCGTTCATAAATATCTGCTCCGTTTAAAAGTGGCAGGATTATTGAGTTCTCATCAGTAATTTTCTCAACCTCTTTAGTGACTTCTTCTAAATCGTAACCCTTGACTGACACAACAACAATATCGCAAACAGGTAAATCATTAACACTATCTGTGCAAAGATGGGGTTTAATCAAAACTTCTTCTTTTCCACCTTCCTTTTTCAATAGCAGCCCTTTTTCTATGATGGCATCTTTATGCTTGCCCCTTGCTATAAAGTATATATTACCTTTGTTGGTTTCATTAAAATATTCAGTTAGAAGAGTCCCATAGTATCCACCTACACCACCGAGTCCAAAAAAACAGATGTTCATTTTTTATGCCTCATTTTTAATTTTTTGATATGTTGATATGGTTACTCCACTTAAGAGTTTTCTATTGGACTTTAAAAGTTTAAAATGATCTTTTTTTATCAAACTTGATAATCCATTGTTCTGGATATAGTTTTTAAAATTATCATAATGCTCTTTTCCTGCTATTCTTTCAATTATACTTATTCCTCGTTTGGCCAGTTTAGTAGTCTTGTTATCAAAAGCATAATCAACAATAAGCAGCAGGCCGTCTTTTTTGATAAGTCTATATGCCTCTTCTATTAAATTTTTTTGAGTAGCCCTGTCTTTTTCGTGTATTGCAAAACTTATCATTGTTATATCAAAGGATTCATTTTTTAAACTTGTTTTTGTTGCGTCTTCATTATAGATTTTCATCGGGCAGGCACCATTTTTTGCTACTTTTAACATTGAGTCGGATATATCAAGGCAGTGAAGGTTTTTGAATCCGTTTTTTGATAGCAGTTTAAGTTGATTCCCAGTGCCGCAGCATAAATCTAAAATTGTTTGTTCTTTGTATTTTAAAAGCGCATTCAACACAGCAATTCTTATGGGTTTAAGAGCAAAGAAAAGTATAGGATCATATATCTTTGCCGTGAAATCATAATCAGTGTTCATTTAGTATAGAGTCCTTTATGAGGTCAGGTGAATTAAGTATATACATAGTCAGGCACTGCGCTCAACAGGCATAATAAGGCAATTTGGCCCACCCATTCCTTTGGCAAATTCTCTCAAATCAAGATTGTGAACAATAAAATTTTCAGCTTTCAGGAGGTCAATCACAATTGAATTTGAACAATTTATGATCAGTTCCCTATCCCCCAGACAAATAATATTTGCTGTGGTATCTCCTCCACAGGAGATCCCAATTCCTTCAAAACCTTCTATTTGTTCCTTTGAAATTAGTTCCTTACAATAAAGTACTTGCTTTCCGCCAAGAACCATCAGGGCTTTATCAAGATGTAAGATTGTTTCAGGGAGTTTGATTACACGAATTTCATACCCCATTTTCTCCAACAGAGTAGAAAGTTGTCCTATCCCTTCTTCATTTGTGCGTATTGATTGTCCGATAAATGCAACATTGCCTGCTAATACTACATCTCCTCCCTCAACTGTTCCCGGAGTTTTTATCTCTCCTACACACGTTTCTCCCATTGAATCCAATGCTGCTGCCATCCATTTTTCTTCGCCTTGGCGGGTTTTTAAGCCTAATCTGAGCTTTATGTATCCTTTTGGAGTAGATAAAGCTGTATCACGCGTGAAAACAGAATTCGGGTGTTCTTCTAATTCCGAAAGATCAATAACTTCAGCCCCGAATTCGCTGAGTTTGGCTTTCAACTTATCATGCTGTTCAATTGCGGCTTTTGGATTACCCAATTCACCAATGTTATGTTTTTCAAGATTGCTGGCACTGGCATATTCATGTTTTGGAGTGCAAACAACAACCTGTTTTAATCTTTCTCCTTCATTTTTTAACATGTGTTCTCCTTTTTACACATACTCAGTCATCATCAGAATACAGTCGTGAGGCTTTTTCGGCAGAAATGGTAATTCCTTTAATCATAGCTGAACTGAATCCTTCGTGCTCCATATAATTTAACCCCGCAATAGTACAACCTCTGGGAGTTGTCACCT
>JAIOSM010000356.1 GCA_021107575.1 Desulfobacteraceae bacterium
AAACTGGCTCTTGGCGAAGAAAATATCATTGAAAGATGCTTTATTGTTGAACTTCTTAACGACAAAGATGATCCGACTAAAATTGCAGGAGCAGTTGGTTTCGATTTAAGAGAAAACAAAGTTTATATCATCAAAGCAAAAACTATGATGGTAGCTTGCGGCGGTGCGGTTAACATTTACCAGCCACGTTCAGTCGGTGAGGGTAAAGGCCGTGCATGGTATCCTGTCTGGAATGCAGGTTCCACTTACACAATGGCCATTAGAGCAGGTGCTGAACTTTCAATGATGGAAAATCGTTTCACCCCTGCCCGCTTTAAAGATGGTTATGGACCTGTTGGTGCATGGTTCCTTCTTTTTAAAGCTATGGCTGTTAATGGTCTTGGTGAAAACTTTGCGGCTTCTGACGACGCAAAAGCAGAACTTGAAAAATATGCTCCTTATGGAACTGCTGCTGTTACTCCTACTTGTTTGAGAAACCATCTCATGATGAGAGAGTACAAAGAAGGACGTGGTCCAATCATCTTGAAAACAACTGATGCCCTTGCAAAACTGGGTGAGACTATGAGCAAAAAAGAGCTCAAACATCTTGAGTCTGAAGCCTGGGAAGATTTCCTTGACATGACTTGCGGCCAAGCCAATCTCTGGTGTGCAACCAATACTGAACCTGAGAAAAAAGACTCTGAAATCATGCCTACTGAACCCTACCTGTTAGGTTCTCATTCAGGTTGTTGTGGTATCTGGTGTTCAGGTCCTAATGAAGACTGGGTTCCTGATGAGTACAAATGGGGTTACAACAGAATGACTACCGTTAAAGGTCTGTTTACAGCTGGTGACGGTGTTGGTTGTTCCGGTCATAAATTCTCTTCTGGTTCCCATGCTGAAGGTCGTATTTGTGCAAAAGAAATGGTCAGATACGTTAGAGACAATCCTGGAGAGGTAAGTTTCAAAGAAACTGATGAAGAACTGGTTGATCTTGTTTACAAACCAGTCAGAACTTTTTTTGACCATTGTGACTACACAACTGATATAGAGATTAACCCAAACTATTGTAAACCTGCCGGTATGGCAATGCGTCTGATGAAGATGACAAATGAGTATGGTGGTGGAACAGCTACTTATTACATGACTTCTGGTAAATCCCTTGAAATTCTCATGGAAAAATTCGAATACTTCCGTGAAGATCTTGAGAAAATTGCTGCAGGAGACTTGCATGAACTTCTTAGAGCGTGGGAAATTAACCATCGTCTTTACACAGTTCAGGCTCATACCCGTCATATCCAGTTCCGTAAAGAATCAAGATTCCCCGGGTTTTACTACCGAGGCGACTTCATGGGCCAGGATGATGAAGAATGGTTCTGCTTTGTTAACTCTACATACAACAAAGAGACCAATGAGTGGTCATTGAAAAAAGTACCTTATGTTAAGATTATTTCTGATTAGTTGTAGAAATAAATTATTCAAGATCCTGATTGATCTTTAATAATATATATTTAAGGTGTATTTCTGAATATTAACCTCCAGGTTCTTTTGTGGCCTGGAGGTTTTTCAGATTTAGGTATAGTTCATAAAAGCACTTTTAGGTTTCCTGTCTCCTTTTTTGAAGTTTTATAAATGCTTATAGAACTTTAAAACAGGAGAGAGGGCCCTGTTTAAACAAAAACACATAACTCAAATGCACGGAGGGACAGCATGACAACAGATAATTCAGCCCCTGTAAGCGGTAGCATTATGGTAGCTGGCGGTGGCATCAGCGGTCTTACGACAGCGTTAGAAGCTGCTGAAGTCGGGTATGAGGTCTTCCTGATAGAAAAGGAAGCTTCCCTTGGAGGAAGAGTATCCCAACTTAAACACTACTTCCCCAAACTTTGCCCGCCTACTTGCGGCCTTGAGATCAATTACAGAAGAATTAAAGATAACCCAAAAATTAGAGTATACACCATGTCGGAGATCGAAAGTGTAGAAGGCTCTGCAGGCAATTATACAGTCAAAGTAAAAACGCTCCCAAGATATGTCAATGAAAATTGTACATGTTGTGGTGACTGCGCAGATGTTTGCGAAACTGAAATTGCCAATAGTTTTAACTTTGACATGGATAAAAGAAAAGCTGCATATATGCCATCTAATATGGCTTTTCCCCAGCGTTATGTAATAGATCCATCCATCAGCGCTGATGACAAAGAAAGAATTAAAACTGCCTGTAAATATGATGCAGTAGATTTTGATATGGAAGAAAAAACTTTTGACCCTAAAGTCGGTTCAATTGTATGGGCAACAGGATGGAAGCCTTCTGACGCAACAAACATTGACAATCGTGGGTTTGGCAAACACCAGAATATTATTACAAATATGATGCTTGAAAGACTTGCTTCGGTAAATGGCCCGACTGGTGGAAAAATTATAAGGCCATCTGACAGCAAAGAGATTGAAACAATTGCATTTGCACAGTGTGCCGGTTCCAGAGATGAAGACCATCTCCCCTATTGTTCATACATATGCTGTATGGCATCTTTAAAACATGCAACTTATATTAGAGAACAATATCCTGAAGCCAAGATCTATATTTATTATATTGATCTTAGAACTCCGGGACTGAAATACGAAAGATTTTACAAAAATCTTAAAGAAGATGAAAATGTCTTTTTTGTAAAAGGCAAAGTTGCTGAAGTTGCTGAAGTTGCTGGTGGTAACATTGAGCTTGGAGCAGAAGATACACTTATTGGTGAAAAGATAAAACAGACTGTGGATCTGCTTGTACTTGCTACAGGAATGCAGCCTTCTGCTGCAATTGAAAATGTATGTTCTGATTTGCAAACCAACCCTGATGGTTTTATGATAAATGACTTTGAAAAAGGCGGACAATTTGCAGCAGGTTGCGCCAACAAACCGGCAGACGTTGTAACATCAAATCAAAATGCAACCGGCATGGCTCTCAAAGCCATTCAGACTCTGAGAAGGGGGTAAAAAGCTATGAATAAAATAGAAGTATTTGCTTGTACAGGTTGCGGAATTGGTGATGTCCTTGACATGGAAGAGCTTGAAGAAATCCCTGATGAAGAAGGATATAATTTTCAAACCCATCCCTGCCTTTGCAATAAAGAAGGTGTTGAATTATTAAGAAAAACTATTGAAGAAAAAAAGCTTGAAGGTGTTGTTATCGGTGCCTGTTCAAGACGTGTTAATTTTGATGTATTCAGATTTGATAATGTTATAGTAGAAAGAGTTAATCTCAGAGAAGGTGTTGTATGGCCACACCCAAGAGATAAATACCCTATTGTAACTGAAGAACAGAAAGATGATGAAGAGCATTTTGATCAAATTCAAATGAAAGCTAATGATTACATCCAGATGGGCATGAAAAGACTTGAAAAATGCAGTCTGCCTGAACCTTTTAAAACCGAAACATTTTCAAGAAAAATTCTTGTTCTTGGCGGTGGCGTAACAGGTATGTCTGCTGCACTTGATGCTGCAAAAGCGGGCTTTGAAGTAACTATTGTTGAAAAACAAGACAAGCTTGGCGGATATGTTGCAACCATGCGTAATCAGATGCCGGTTGCCGAACCTTTTGAAAATCTAATATCACCTGTGACAGAAAAGCTTATTAAAGAAATTGAAGGCTTTTCAAATATTGATGTGAGAACTTCAACTGAAGTTGCTCGTATTGCAGGACAGCCTGGTGAGTTCACTATTACATTTAAAAAGCCGGGTGAAAAAATAGAATGGGATGTTCCTTTTCCACTGCCCGAAGAGATGAAGCTTGATGAAAATGGAAAAGAACTTGATGTCGAAGCCCAACATGAAAAATATCTGGAATACAACAAAGGCAAAAATGATATTCTGAATCTGGATCCTGATGGAGAATTGTACGGAGCAGTTGTCCTGGCTGCCGGATGGCGCCCTTCCACACTTGAAGGAGAAGAGTTTGCTCATCTTAACGTTGATCTTCCTGATGTTGTTACAAATGATGAGTTTGAAAAAATTGCTGCAAAAGGCAAAATCACACGACCTTCTGACGGAAAAGAAGCAAAATCTGTTATATTTATTCAGTCCCCGGGCAAAGATGAAGACGATTCTGATTTTGAATACTGCGGTTCTGTTACAAGCATGGTTGCTCTTAAACAGGCACAATATGTAAGAGATGACTATGAAGATGGTAAAGCGTATGTTGTCTACCAGCACATGAGAACTCCAGGACTTCAGGAATATTACTATAAAAGCTTACAGCAGAATGATGGAATATTCCTTACAAAAGGATCTGTTACAGAAGTTGCTGAAGGCAATGGCGGTCTGATTGTTAATGCAACAAACACACTGCTTGGTGATAATTTAAGTCTTCAGGCTGATATGGTTGTTCTTGCGGCAGGCATGACCCCTGTAACTGCTGATGATCCGGTTGTAAATCTTGCTTACAGACAGGGACCAGGATTCCGGGATAATGATATCTACAATGAATATGCTGACTCCAATTATATCTGTTTCCCTTACGAAACTCAGAGAACAGGTATATATGCAGCAGGTGCCATCAGAAGAAGTATGACTGTTGAAGAATCCATGGAAGATGCAACTGGCGCAGCACTCAAAGCGATTCAATGTATTGAATCTGCTAACAGAGGTGTTGCTGTTCACCCAAGATCAGGTGATATGACTTTCCCTGATTTTTTCATGCAAAGATGTACACAATGTAAAAGATGTACAGTTGAGTGTCCTTTTGGTGCATTGGACGATGATGAGAAAGGAACACCACTGGTCAATCCTACAAGATGCAGAAGATGTGGAACTTGCATGGGTGCATGCCCTGAGAGGATCATAACCTTTGCAGATTACAGCATTGAATCAATTGGAGCACAGATTAAGGGGCTTGAGATTCCTTCTGAAGATGATTATGATGAGCCTCCTTTAAGAATACTCGCACTTATTTGTGAAAATGATGCATACCCTGCCCTTGATATGGTTGGTATGAACAAAATTGACTATTCACCAATATTCAGGTTTATTCCTGTCAGATGTCTTGGTTCAGTTAACACTATCTGGATAAAAGATGCTCTTGCCGCAGGTATGGACGGTGCCATCCTGATAGGATGCAAAAGTGGTGATGATTATCAATGCCATTTTATCAAAGGAAGTGAACTTGCAGAAGTTAGAGTTTCAAAAATCAGTGACGCCCTTTCAAGTCTCGCACTGGAAACAGAGCGTGTACAATATACAGAGATTGCCATTGATGAATATGATAAATTGCCTGACATCTTGAACGCCTTTGCTGAAGAGATTGAAGAAATGGGCCCAAATCCATTTAAAGGCTTCTAAATTTAACTATATATTAAAAGATATAGGAGGAATCAAAATATGGCTGAAAAATATCTTGCCCAACCTGATCTTAACTTTATAAAAGAAGTTAGAGAACTGGGCGGAGAATCTCTTAATAAATGTTTCCAATGTGCAACCTGTACTATTGCGTGTCCCATTTCACCGGAAGACAGCCCTTTTCCTAGAAAAGAAATGATTGCAGCATCCTGGGGACTTAAAGATAAACTTATAACGAGTGGTGACATCTGGCTTTGCCATGAATGTGGAGACTGTTCTGATCTTTGCCCAAGAGATGCAAAACCAGGTGATGTACTTTCTGCAATAAGGTCAGTTGCAATTACAGAATATGCAAGACCGAAATTCCTTGCAAAGGCTGTTAACAACCCTAAAGCACTGCCTTTTCTCATAGGAATCCCGGCAATATGGTTTGCAATCCTTGCTATTATCACCATGACTGCCGGTGACACAATGACAAAAATTTTTCATGGTGTTTTTGGAGATATTCTTGGGGGTCGTTTCCATTGGGCGCATGCCCATGAACCAGGAGTAATCGCCCATGCAGATTTTTTCTCTACATGGTTTGTTGATCTTACATTTGTCCCGACCGCAATATTTGCTACTTTAGTATTTGCACTTGGCTTAAAAGACTTTATTAGGAATATACATGAGAATGCAATGTTAGAAGGGAAAACCAATAAAAAGAAAATTGAAATAGCAGGTTTTCTTAAAGCTCTTGGTAAAGTTATTATTCCTGTATTAAAACATGATAAATTTAACGAATGTGAAGCAGATAAAGACAGATCCACACCACACATGATGGTGCTTTTCTCTTTTATCGGTCTTTTCATAGTGACTAGTATTTTCTTTATAGCACTTTACGTTTTGAATAGCCATGCACCATATTCCCAGATTAATCCTGTAAAATGGCTTGCAAACATTAGTGCTGTTGCTCTGATTATTGGGGTAAGCCTTATGATTAGAAACAGGCTTGCAAAAAAAGATACACAACTAACATTTTACAAAGACTGGTATATTCTCGGACTGATTTTTATATTAGCTGTATCCGGCCTTTTAGCTGAACTTGTCAGACTTGCAGGCTTCAAAACTGGTGCTTATTTTTGTTACTATATACACCTTATTGCAATCCTTAATCTGTTTCTATTTCTGCCATTCTCAAAGATGGCTCATTTTGTTTACAGACTTGTTTCAATGGCATATGCCGAATATAGTGGCAGGAAATACTAAATATAAAATTGTTGTTTAATCTTTGTTAATTTAAAATGGGGTTATATTTTATAATATAGCCCCATTTTTTTCTTGCAATTTTATATAATCCCTAATATAAGGGTTTATAGGCCCAAAGTTGATGAGCTTATACTCTGTACAAAGGGGCTTTGGAGGTTTGTACATTATATTTTTTAATTAGTTGGATTAAGGAGGAATTGTGGCGGTACAAGGAACAGTAAAATGGTTTAATGCAAAAAAAGGATTTGGATTTATTGAGCAGGAAGAAGGCGAAGATGTCTTTGTACATTACTCTGCAATTGAATCACCTGGTTTTAAAACACTTGAAGAGGGAGAAAAAGTCACTTTCGAAGTAGAAGAAAATGATAAAGGTCTTTCAGCAAAAAACGTGATGAAAGCCTAAATTAAATAACTATAGCGTATACAGATAGCATGAACATGAAATAGATAAGATAAATAAGGGGCGATATTTTACTGCCCCTTATTTGTTTTTGGGTAAAATTTATTTTTCGATACCAGTTATCTTTCAATGCCATTTCTAGCTTCAACACCGTTTGTATAGTAATGTGAGACTTCTTTCATCTCTGTAACAAGGTCGCCCATCTGTAAAAGTGTATCAGATGCATTGCGCCCTGTTAAGACAATCTCGATATTAGATGGTTTTGATTTAAGGATTTCTATTACTTCCTGCTCTGCGATAAGGCCAAACCAGATAGTAACGCATATTTCATCCAATATTACAATTTGGTGTTCCTCTTCTGCCAGTACTTCTTTTATTCTGGAAAGCCCTTTTCTTGCAAGCTCTTTATGCTGTTCATTAACCTGATCAATTGTAATGCAATCTTTCCCTCCAAATTGCTCAATATCAATTTCTTTAATCTTTTGCAGGGAAGTAAGCTCGCCATAATGACTTCCCTTCATAAACTGGCCAATATAGGTTCTATAACCATGCCCTGCTGCGCGAAGAGCCAGTCCCAAAGCTGCTGTAGTCTTCCCTTTACCATTGCCTGTGTAGATATGGATATATCCTTTTCCCATTGCTTTAGCCTCTATGTAAAACTTTTAAAAATTTATTATAGTTAAAGTTATTTTAACTTTGCTTAATTTATTGTATTATATTATGATGTTTTTTTTTAAACAAGTATAATAATATACAAGTATAGTATAAAGGAGAATATTTTGGGAAAAAAGATTGCCCTGCTTCCAGGGGATGGTATCGGGCCTGAAGTTATGAAGGAAGCTATAAAAATTCTCAATGCAATTTCTAATAAATTTTCCATTAAATTTGATTTTGAGTATGCAGATGTAGGTGGGATTGCAATAGATAATCATGGAACCGCCTTACCGGAAAGCACCTTACAACTTTGTGAAAACAGCGATGCAATACTTTTTGGCTCAGTGGGCGGTCCAAAATGGGACAAACTACTGCCTGCACAACAACCGGAAAGAGGCGCTCTACTTCCTTTGAGAAAGCATTTCAACCTTTACTGTAACCTACGACCTGCAAAAGTGTTCAAAGAACTCAGCTCTGCTTCTCCACTCAAACCTGAGATTGTAAAAACCGGATTTGACATTTTATGCATAAGAGAGCTCACAGGAGGAATCTATTTTGGAGAGCCTAAAGGAATAGAGGGAGAAGGACAGAATGAAAAAGGGTTTGACACCATGGTATACACCCGAATGGAAATTGAGCGTATTGCCAGATTGGCCTTTGAAGCTGCTCAAAAAAGAAATAATATAGTTACAAGTGTAGACAAAGCAAATGTTTTAAACTCCATGGTACTATGGCGACAAGTCGTTTCCGATATGGGAAAAAATTACCCTGATGTTAAACTAAACCATATGTATGTAGATAATACCACAATGCAGCTTATCAGAGATCCGCATCAGTTTGATGTTCTCCTTTGCGGGAATATGTTCGGTGATATTATATCAGATGAATGCGCTATGCTCACCGGTTCCATGGGATTGCTTGCGTCTGCCAGCCTTAATGAACAGAACTTCGGGCTTTATGAGCCGGCAGGAGGCTCTGCTCCTGATATTGCAGGGAAAGGTATTGCAAATCCAATAGCCCAGATTCTTTCT